>JAYUSQ010000040.1:0-27260 GCA_043755595.1 Acidobacteriota bacterium
TCCCACTGTCGGCAGAGATAGGAGGCATAGTATTTGCGGTACGCGGGCCGGTCCACTCTGGTGATGCCCCAAAGATAAATCCGCCAGCGGCGGTTGAGATAGTGGTCGGCGATTCGATTGGGGCGCGCCCAACTCAACGGCTCGCCATCGCGATAGACGTCGACGAAACGGCCGCTGGCGAGGCGGCCGGGCACCACGAACCAACCGTTCTCCGAGATCGGAGTAGGCGCAAACATGAGCCAGTGCTGATCTAGACGCAGGATGAGAGCGAAGGGGTTGATGGCGGCGGGGAAGACACGAATCACCGACGGCAACACCCCTCGAACGTTCCAGCAAAACACGTAGATCAGGCAGAATAATACGAACCGCTGCCAGGCAACCGGCCAACGTTCGAGTGGGGAAAACCCGGGCCAGCCGCTAGCGGGCAACCACGCCGACAACTGGCCGAAACGAGCCCGCCACGCCTCAGTCCATTCGCACCCGACGCCCAATTTGTTCCAGAACCAACCCGGCATCAGCGACAGCCAACCGATAATCATGATCGAAGCGAACATGAACAGCTTCATCGTCACCACAAAACCGACATGCAAACTGATGAACGACAGCAGCGCGAATACCCGTAGAGGCGCCCAGGGAACGAGGAGTAACAAGGGAAAAACTCCTTCAACGATCATCGTGCCGATCGTCAGGGCGCGCAGTAGATCGTGAAACTGGCGTAGCCACATGCCGGCCGGGGTAACGAAGACCTCCCAATTGAGCACGTACCAGACTGCCGTGAAATCTTTCCGCCAGGGGGCGCCCGTCTTAATCAAGGCGGCAAAGAAAAAGATCGACGCCATCTGAAGAGTCAACGCCGCGCTGGCCGGATTGAAAATCCACGGACGCGGAAGAACCGTTGCGCCACGCCGGAATGCGTCGACAGACCAGAGGGCGCCGAGCGGCAGGAATAGCGACCAGAACAAGAGTAACCGGTGTACCATGTCGCAGCCGTCGACGTTCACGTCGTTCCGGTTGTGAACCGAAAGCACGAGGATCCAGCAAACCAGATTGGCGGTCCAGGTCCGGTAGCCGGCCGCCAAAGCGAGCCCGGCCACTGCGCAGATGAGGAAGAGCAGGACCTGCCACCAGATCGCCCCACTCACCATGTTTAGAGAGAGCGCCCAATAGTTGGCGAACTCTCCGGTAATGGCCGAGCGAGGTAGAACGCCCTCGTCAGTGTAGAAATCCCGAACGTCCACCATGCGATGCAGAATTTCGCCCGTGGTGAACAAGCCAAGGCCAATCCGCAGCGCCGCTAGCGATCGCAAATCGAGCGAGAAGATGCGCGCCAGCCAACCGGAAGGAGACTGCTCAATCATGTCCAAACGAGATAGACTGTAGCGCAGGAAGGGAAACTATGTCCAATCGCCGCACTTTTCTCCAGACCGCCTCCTCACTGCCGTTAGCCGGCAGCCTGATTCCCGTTTCGTTAGCTGCAGCCGCCGTGACCAGGCGCGACTACTTCAAGGATTTAAACGTCGGCACTTTCATTAACGCAGCCGGCACCTATACAACCTTGACTGCTTCGTTGATGCATCCGGAAGTGGTGGCCGCGATCGAGTACGCATCGAAACATTTTGTCCGCCTCACCGAGTTGCACGACGCGGCCGGGAAACGCATCGCCGAATTGATCGGCTCTGAAGCGGCCCTGGTTTCATCTGGCGCTTCGGGCGCACTCACGTGCGGCACGGCGGGTTGCATGACCGGGATGAACCAGGAGTTCATCCAGCAGTTGCCGGACACGCGCGGCATGAAGACCGAGGTGATCATTCAAAAGTCGCACCGGTACGGGTACGACCACGCGGTGCGCAACTGCGGCACGCGATTTATCGAGATCGAAACCGCCGAAGAGCTTGAGCGCGCCGTGAATCCGAACACGCTGATGATGCTGTTCTTCAATGCCGCCGATCCAGCCGGCAAGATCACCGCCGAGCAGTTCGTCGCGCTAGGCAAGAAGCACCGCATTCCCACGATGAACGACGCCGCAGCCGACGTGCCGCCGCTTGAGAACCTTTCGAAGTGGATCAAGATGGGCTTCGATCTTGTCGTTTTTTCCGGCGGCAAGGGCATTCGCGGTCCGCAGAGCGCGGGGCTTTTGCTAGGCCGGAAAGATTTGATCGACGCCGCGCGGCAGAACACATCGCCCTACTCGGACTCGGTAGGCCGCGGACTCAAGGTGAATAAGGAAGAGCTGCTCGGCATGATGGTGGCCGTGGAGCAGTATTACAAGAAGGATCATGGGGCCGAGTGGAAAGAATGGGAACGGCGCGCCAAGCAGGTGATGGATTCGGTGGGCGGCATACAGTCGGTGAAAACCGAAATTCAGATTCCGCCGATTTCCAATCACGTGCCGCATGTCCACATCACCTGGGATCAGGCTGCGTTGAAGATTACGGCGCGTGAAGTGGTGAAGCAGCTTCGCGAAGGGACACCGTCGATCGAAGTGACACCGGGGCACAACGACAAGCTGGTGATCGCGGTTTGGATGCTGCAGGCGGGCGAAGCCGAAGTGGTGGCGCGGCGCGTGCGCGAGGTCTTGAAGAAAGGGGTTGCGTAGACGACCTTCGAAGGGAGCGGCTCCAGGGAACGGCTCTTCGGCTGGTTCTATGCTTTCATGGATCATGATCCGAATTTCCCGGCGAGAATTCGCAGGCGCTGCGGCACTGCTATCGGCCAGCCCGTTGCGGGCGAAGACCAAGATCTCGATCGATGAGACTCTAAAGAACGGGATCGAGCGCCGTAAAATTCCGTGCGTGACCGCGATGGTGGCGGACTCGCATCGGGTGCTGTATCACGGGGCCTTCGGCGCGCGCGACGCCGCGTCTGGCACGCCTGTAAAGATCGACTCCATTTTCTCGATCGCTTCCATGACCAAGGCCATCACGTCGTTCGCCGCCGTGCAGTTGGTGGAGGCAAAGAAGGTGTCGCTCGACGAGCCCGTTGAGAAGTATCTTCCGGAATTACGCGGACGCCAAGTGCTGAACGGTTTCGCCGCCGATGGCAAGGCGCGGCTTCGTCCGCCGTCGAAGCCCGTCACGCTGCGGCATCTGCTTACGCACACGTCCGGTCTCTGTTATGACTTGTGGGAACCCGAGATGGTCAAGTGGCGCGCCAGTCCCGGCGTTACGCCTACGACGCCCGCTCCGTTGATGTTCGAACCGGGTTCGCGATGGCAATACGGCCAAGGAATCGATTTCGCCGGGCGGTTGATCGAGACCATAAGCGGGCTCTCGCTGGAGGATTATTTCCAGAAGCACATCCTGGTTCCGCTCCGCATGGAGGACACCAGCTTTATCCTGCCGCCCGCGAAATTCGAGCGGCTGGTGAGCAACTATCGACGGCAACCCGATGGCGCACTCACGCAGAACGAGCGCAAGCAGCCCAACCCGCCGACTGCGTTCAACGGCGGCGGCGGGCTCTACTCCACCGCGCCAGACTATATTCGTTTCGCGCAGGCGATTCTGCAGCGAGGCGCGGGACTGGTGAAACGCGAGACATTCAAGCTGCTCGCGACAAATCAAATTGGCAACATCCGCGCGGGATTTATGAAGTCCACAACGCCGGCCGTATCTTCCGACGTAGACATTCACCCGGGCGAGTTCGACCATCACACGCTTGGCTTCGTCGTCAACCCCAAGCCGCACAAGGGAGGCCGCGGCGCCGGCAGTCTGGCATGGGCCGGGATCAGCAACACGTTCTATTGGATCGATCCGGCGCGTAACCGGTGCGCAGTAATCATGATGCAATTTCAGCCGTTTGTGGATCGCGAGGCGGTGGGCTTGCTGGAGGAATTCGAGCGGGCCGTTTACTCGGCGTAGACTACAGCAATGCTCCCTTGGTTAGGCGTACTGGTGTTTGCGTTTACGTGCCCCGTTTTCGGTGAGGTCCGCAATCACTTACCTGGCGAATGAGGGGGTGCTCATGGCGCCGGTGACAAGAAGGTGCATCGTCGATGCGCTATTCCGCGACAGCCTCGAAGACTACGCGAGGCACAGCCAAACGGTCCAGGAGCAGATGGAAACCGGCAAGCCTCCCTTCGATGGCATCCAGTTGGCTCTGGTCACGCACTATCACCTTGACCACTGGGATGCGGGAGCGATAGCGCGCTTCCTGCGAGTGAATCCGGGTGCTGCCTTCGCCGCTGCACCGGAGGCGGGCGCAATGATGCCAGCCGCAGTACGCGGGCGGGTGCATGCTCTCGGGTTTGGCAGCAGCCCGGCGCTCAGTCTGGAAGTTTCGGGCGTCCGGGTTGTGGCGATTCCTCTGATTCACGGCTCGACGCAGAACCTGGCTTACCGGGTTCTCTTGGGGGATCGATCGGTCCTTCATCTCGGCGACTCCGAACCGAGTACAGCAAATTTCGAGCGGCTGGGGAAAGACTCTCCGCCCGACGTTTTGTTAGTGCCGTTGGAAACCGAAGAACCTGGTGGCGTTCCACCTTGGGGCCACCGACGCCGCCAAATCGGCGAAGGCTCTCCGCAAGACATTTCCGGGATTGTGGGTTTGCACCGGGACGGGCGTCTCTCGGGTCTATTGACGCGCCCGGGGTCAGTATTGCGGCTTGGTGGGGAACCAGTCCGGCCGATCCGGATTCAAGTATGGGTTGGCGATGACGCCGGTAGCGAGGCTGCGGAGCTTGTCGGGATCTATGCGCACGCCCAAGCCGATGCCCGCAGGAGCCCGCAGCGTACCGCAGTCGTAGACGAACGGGTCATCGATCACGTCGTCCGACTGGTTGTGATACATCGAATCGATCGCCGACAGCATGTTGGGAATACTCATCGCAAGGTGCAGGTTCGCCGACTGAGAGATGCCGAGTTCAGAACCACTGTGAATCGTCACCGGGATGCCGGCGGATTCGGCGACCGCCGCCGCTTTGCGCGCGGCCAACAGGCCTCCCGCCTCGTGCGGATCGAGCAGGATGACGTCGGCGGCGTTCTGCCGGATGATCGCCATCACATCTTGCAGCGTGTAGGCGCTCTCGTCGAGCGCGATCGGAATGCAGGTCATCTGGCGGAGAAAGGCATGGCCGGCGAGATCTTCCAGCGGCAATGGCTGTTCAACGTACTCCAGGTCAAAGGGCTCCAGCTTTCGTAGTTGCGACTTCGCCGTGCCGATGGTCCAAGCGCCATTCACATCGGCGCGAATCCTGATGTTCGGGCCGGCGGCTTCGCGCACCACCTTCACCAGATTGATGTCGCTCTCCAGGCCCATTCCAATCTTGAGCTTGATCGTGCCGAAGCCCTTGGCCACAAAAGCTTGAGCTTCCGCCGCCAGATGGTCCGGATCGTTCGACTGGAGGTAGGCAACGGCGGGAACGCGCTCGCGAAAGGCGCCGCCCCACAGATTACACAAAGGCTGGCCGGCGTACTTGGCCACGACATCCCACAGCGCCATTTCGAGACCGGCAAGTGCGGCCACCATCGCCCGCTTGTGGTGGTAGTAGCCCGCACCTTCAATCTTTTTCGTGATGCGCTCAATGTTGAATGCGTTCTCGCCAATCGCCAGCGGAATGATCGTCTGGCGCAAGACGGGCTCAACGAATTCGAGCAGGCAAATTGTTTCGCCGATGCCCACCATGCCGTCTTCGGTGTGCAACTGAACGATTAGCCGTGTCGTGCCAGGGCGTTTCCCGGCGCTCCACTCCACCACATGATGAAAGGGCACAAAGACGCGCTGGACTTCGATTTTTGCAATTCGTGAGGCGCAGCCGTTACCGCCGTAATTGTTAGTCATAGAATTTGAGTCTCTTTCCACCTGGCCGCGGCGCGCGGCAGGAGCAGCCAGAGCCACAGGATCGCGACGCCGTGGAGCGCGCTCATCAACTGGAACGCAGGCGCGTAGCCAAAGTGGGTGACGACATAGGCGGTGGCGCCAGTGGCGGCAAATGCACCTAGCGACCCACCCGCGCCGATAACGCCTTGAATGCTTCCCACCATTCGGCTCGGGAAAATGTCGATGGGCAGCGTGACGCAGTTGGTCATCCACGCCATTTCGGCGAAAGTAAACAGACTCGCCAAACCCAACGCGCCCCACTTACCCGGAATCATCGGCATTAGGAAACTAAGCGCGATCAGCACGGCGGCTCCCGTCATCAGCATCAGACGAGCCCGAATCTCCGGTTGGCCAGCGCGGATCAGCCGGCCAGAGAGCCAGCCGCCGGTGACGGAGCCAGCGTCCGCACTCAAGTACACCACCCAAATTGTTGCGCCCACGTCAATCAATGTGAAGGAGCGGACCTCCTGCAGGTACTTGGGAAACCAGTAGAGGTAAAAGTGCCAGAGCGGATCGGTCACCATGCGGGCGATCAAAATGAGCCACACCGGGCGCGCCGACAAAACGGAGCGCAGCGGAACCGGGGCGGCGCGCGACGCGGTTCGGGCCAGCACCCCTTCGGCGGCGAGAAACTCCCGCTCGGCGGCCGAGAGTCGCGGATGGTCCGCCGGCTGGCGATAGAGCGCGTACCAGATTGCGGCGGGGATGATCCCGAAGGCCCCCGTGAACAAGAAGACACTGCGCCAACCGTAGTTCACGGCGATGAGGGAAACGATAGGTCCGGCCACGGCAGCGCCCAGGGTCCCGCCCATCGTCAGCATGCCGACGGCGATGGCGCGTTCGCGAGCGGGGAACCATTCCGAGATCGCTTTCCCCGAGGCGGAGTAGTGTCCGGGTTCGCCCATGCCGAGTAGTGTGCGGCAAGCGGCAAGGGTGAAAAAGCCCGTGGAGAATCCGGCCAGCATGTTGGCGATCGACCACCAGCCAATGAAGGCGGTCTCGGCGATCCGCACGCCAAGCCGGTCGACGATTCGGCCACTCAGCAGATGGAAGACAGTATAGGCGAGCAGGAAGGCTTGGACCACGTATCCATATTGAATGTCGGAGAGATTCAAGTCGGCCTGGATGGTGGTGGCGAGGATCGAAAGAGTCTGACGGTCGAAGTAGTTGAGGATGGAAACCAGCAGGATGGCGGAGGCGATCCACCAGCGGAGGTGGGGCAAGGGGCGGACGGCGGCGGATTGCGGAGGCAAAGCCCGAGTGGACACGTTTGTCGATTGTACCCCTGACTATGCGGGAGGTCGATCTCCACGGAGCGCTACACTACGCGATAGATATGGCTTTCCCCGTACATCGCCCGCGCCGGTTGCGCGTCAATGAATCGATGCGGCGGCTGGTGCGCGAGACGCATCTGCAGCCCAGCAATTTCGTCCTGCCGCTGTTCATCTGCTATGGCGAAGGCGTGCGGCGCGAGATTAGTTCGATGCCAGGCCATGCGCAATTGTCGATCGATCTCGCCGTGCGCGAGTGCGAAGAGGCGGCGCAACTCGGGCTGGGCGGCGTGATCTTATTCGGCCTGCCGGCGGCCAAAGATGAAGTGGGCTCCGAGGGCTACGATCCCAACGGCATCGTGCAACGCGCGGTGCGAGCGATCAAGCGCGCCGTGCCTGCGCTGCTAATTATCACCGACGTCTGCAACTGCGAGTATACGAGTCACGGCCATTGCGGCAAGGTGGTGGGCAGCGACGTCGACAACGACGCCACGCTGGAATGGCTGGCCGCCGGAGCACTTACTCATGCACAAGCGGGCGCGGATATCGTGGCTCCGTCGGACATGATGGACGGGCGCGTGGCCGCGATCCGGCGGCGGTTAGACGAGCAGGGTTTTTCCAACACTCCGATTCTTTCCTATGCGGCCAAGTTCGCTTCCGGGTATTACGGGCCGTTTCGCGAGGCGGCCGAATCGACGCCGCAGTTTGGCGACCGGCGCAGCTATCAGATGGATCCGGCGAATGCGCGCGAGGCCATGCGGGAAATCGAGCTCGACCTGGCGGAGGGCGCCGACATGATCATGGTGAAACCCGCGGGCCCCTACCTGGACATCATCAGTCAGGCGCGCGAGCGATTCGACGTGCCGCTGTCGGCCTATCAGGTGTCGGGCGAATTCGCGATGATCATGGCGGCGGCGCGCAATGGGTGGATTGAGCAGGACCGAGTCATGATGGAATCGCTGACGGCGATCCGGCGTGCCGGGGCAAGTATTATTCTGACTTACTTCGCCAAGCAGGCCGCTCGGCTGTTGGCGTGACGCCTGCCGGACGAACTAAGGCCCAAAATTATTGGGCGGGCAGAAACTTGATGGGCGAAACGGGGGTTGGAGCAAGTATGAATCGAACAATTTCAACAGTTTTTCTCGCCGCAGGGATGGTGCTGGCGCTCGTTGAGCCGGCTGAGTTGGCGGCCGCTCGCAAGAAGGTGGTGGTCCAACGGGGACCGGGCGGGCGGGTCCAACGGACGACGGTCGTGGTGCACCCGAATCATCCGATCCGCCGCGGCGTGTCGCGCACGGTGATCGTTCGCCCGGCCCGCAGTCGCATTGTCGTCGCAGCGCCATTGCTCTTTTTGCCGGCCGTCGTTTGGGGCGCCAGGGTCGCGTCCCTGCCTGCGCGCGACCGGCTGGTTTGGGAAGACGTCGAGTCGATCGATCGCGATGAGGATTGGGTCGATTGCAACTTCGGAGTCGACAGCCGGGGCGATGCGTTGTTCCTTGCCGTGGACGGGCGCGCGAAGCTGGACTTTGCCGAGGTGACGTTTGAGAACGGCAATGTTCAAGTGGTGGATTTTCAGGAGCGCGTACACAAGACCGGGACGTACGAGTTGCTGAACTTGGCCGATGGGCGGCATGTGAAGACGGTGCGGCTGGTCGCGAAGGCGCAGACGGAGAAGGCTAAGTTCACCGTCTATATGAAGAAGTAATTTTTGGTGCGGATGAGAGGACTTGAACCTCCACTCCTGTTCTAAACAGGGGTGGCCTACGGCGGATCGCCTATTGCAGTTCCCCACCGGCAACCGTCATTCTGGAGTTCCGTGCTGATCGCTCACGTCTTCATCGCCCATCTGTCACTGATTCTGTTCTCGTACTGGTCGCATAACACCAGCCGTCTTGTTCAGTATCGGTTCGACATCTACTAGCGTCCGCCAGCTTTGGCTAGGCGTGCCTCACCCCGATCAGAAGCCCCACAGTTCACGCTGGCGGGCTTTTGTTGCGGTTGGATAGAGTTGGCCAACGGCAGATGCCGTATTGAAATTCGTGAACTGATCATGATGCTACTTGATCCGTATGACCGGGATTGTTTCATCCTCATCCTCGACCTTCATCCTACATCCCCCGGACGTTTGATAGATGGTGACCTCTGGGCGGTAGGAATATGAGTACATGTAGGCATAGCTTGATTGCTGCCATATCTGGCCGTTGTCGAGCTTGAAAACGGTCTCTCCCTCCCAACCGTTAAAGTCGCCAGAAATGGTTGACTCAATGGCTGTCGAGCAGCCACCCGTCGAGGTCGGAGACCGAACGGGACTTCGAGCGTTTCCGGCTGATGCCGCCTTTTGAGCGTGCTTTTCAGCTACATTCATTACCCGACGAGTGAAACCGGAGAGCCAAAGGTCCAAGGCTTCTCGCTGTTCAGGCGACAGACTTGACACGCCTGACTTTTTCATCTCCTCTTCCGACATGAACTGTTCAATCTTAATCTTCAGTTCACGAGTCTGGGACAACAGGACGGAGGAAATCAAAATTGCAGAGAGAGCAGCGTACCTCATCATCGGGGGATTATATCATTCCGCTCTACAGGCTGCGAGTCCGAAGGAGGCGCTGGGAACCCGTGAAGCCACACCAGAAGTCCGGTTAAGACCTCTTTCGGACCACCGTTCCCGGCCTTGTTATCGGGTTCTTGACGGATCGACTCAAAACCCTGGATCATCATTACCATGAACGCTAAGAAGGACCGGCTTCCGTTCGAAGTGTGCGACTACGCCGCCAATATTTTTGGGGGTGAGTCTGGGACAAGCATGAGAGGCTTCAGCCACGATGAAATGGCAGTCTTCTTCTGTAAGGAACTCGGCAAGTACCCTGAGGAGTTAGAAGAGCCCTCACAAATCAATCGGAGGAAGAAGTTCAAATGGTGGCTCGACCAGTTCGATTCCGCTGGTTCCCAGCGTCGGGTGCTAGAAAAGTTATGTCGAGAAGAGCAGAAACATCCTCCTTCTTATTGGTGGCCGTCTGCGGGAGAGCGACAGCTACTTCTTCAGAAACTCGGGAGTTCGCCAATCGAGATGCCAGACGTTCGTTTCGACATCTCGCACATACAGCAATCGTGGGAGAAGGCGCTGGAAAGGGTTCCCTCAGATCCAGATGGCGCTATTACACAGGCAAGGACACTCGTGGAGGATGTCTGCAAACACATTCTCGACGACTTGAGCGTATCCTACGGGCGTTATGATGACCTCCCCAGGTTATATGCGCTCGTCGCTGAGAAGTTGCAGATTGCGCCAAAGCAGGAGGCACCGCTCAAAAGAATCCTCAGCGGTGCCCACACGGTTGTTGATGGACTAGCGAATCTTCGCAATGTTGTCGGTGATGCTCACGGAAAAGGCCAGAACTTTGTGAAGCCGCTCCCTCACCACGCTGAGTTTGCGGTGAATGCTGCGGGCGCAATGGCGACGTTCATCTTGAGGACGTTTGAGGTGAACAGCTAGGAATCTGAATGTCTGAAGGCGTTTTCCTCTCGAACGCTGATCCCCGTCGGTGACCAACGGGCACCAGCGTTCAGGAGCGGTCGGGGACGGTCATAGGCAACAATGGGCATTCGGCAAAGCAAAAGGCACTCAACGGATTTAGTTGAGTGTCTTTATTTACAACTTGGTGCGGATGAGAGGACTTGAACCTCCACTCCCTCGCGAGAACCAGATCCTAAGTCTGGCGCGTCTGCCAGTTTCGCCACATCCGCACAGCCGGGGCGCAAGAAACGCCTTGAGGACAGAACATCCTCAGGATACCATCGTGCCTCAGGCGGCGGAATGGTCGAAGGAGATGGGTTCTCCCGTTACCTCGGCGTAGAGAACATCGGGGTCCATGTCGACGCCATTGGGCCAAGTCACGGTCCCGGACTCGGAATCGACTTGCACCTGGGCAAAGTAGGCGGGATCCCGCAGCGCGGCGAAGACGCCCTGGAAGGTCAGGCTACGGGATAGATCTACGATTCCTTCCTTTCCGTCTTCGAAACGAAGATGCAAAACGGTAGTTTTCGAGCGGCTGCGCGGCGGTGATGTCTTTCAGCATGATTTACGCTCTCTATATCAATCCTCCCAAACAACCCGGGGCATCGTTGACCCGCATTCACACGCGGCGTGTTCCACCCGGCCTCGCCGCCCGGTCACCAAGCGCCACGCCGGGTGGCGGAGGTTGGTCAAACTAGTCACCACCAATTCGCCGAATGCGTTGTTTCCGCTGCGTTCCTCCCACATCGCGACCTCTTGATCGAAATGCAGCCCGGCGAAAGCCTGGCATTCGGAGCCGAGCAATTCGCCCTGGAAACCGCGGTATTGCTCATACACAGGCGTCCGCCAAACTTCCCAGAACGAATCGCGGTCAGCGGGAGTCAACGGCCGTTGGCTCAATCCTGTGAACGCCACGATTCCATAGGCGGGGGAGGGCAGTCCAGGCGCCTGTCGCGTCAGCCAGTTCAGCACGCCGACGGGCGCCGCTAAGACATCGCAACCTCGGACTGGGAATTTTCCCATGTCCAATTCAGTCTCGACCGGAGCCAGGAGGCGGAACCACGGACTGATTGCAATTGTCTTAGGCGGAAGCGGATCCCAGACGGCCGATAATGGCGTGGGCGGGAGCGGACCGGCGGCGGCATTGAAGAACTCGGCGTGGTGGGCGTAAAACTCGGCCAAGTCGACGACGCTCGTTCTCGCGATTGGATGACGTTTGTAATACGGAGTGCCTAGTGCGGCTTGGCGAAATGCTTGCCACCGCGACGACTGCGGCTGCGCCGCCGCACCCCCAACAGTGCGGCGAGACAGCCAAGCAGGCAGGACAGTAGTGAGCGTAATGAGCGTCGATCCCATCGCTGGCCCCTCTAAGGTATAGGTGCTTTTAGGAGCCGATTCCTCTCAAACTCAAATGCGGGCAAGTGTGGCGGGGTGGGTGTAGGCTCAACGGGAAAGGGGAGGTAGCATCAGATCATGCGGATTGTGTTTGCCCTGCTTGTCGCTTCAACGGCGGTCCGGGCCCAATCGACGGGCCAAGCCCTCTACACAAGGAACTGCGCCTCTTGCCATGGGGCGGACGCGCGAGGCGGTGAACGTGCCGGCGACATCACGATTCGCAATCTGGGCGCTCGTGACGATCTCGCGGAACTTATTCGCGGCGGGCTTCCGTTGAAAGGTATGCCGGCGTCGAATCTCGTCGATGGCGACGTTCAATCGCTGGTTGGATTCCTGCGTTCGCTGAAGCCCTCGTCCGGCCCGCTGGCGCCGCGTGAGTCCGCCGGGATCCAGGCCAACGGCCCGACGCTTGAACAGGTGACGCATGCGCGGCCCGGCGAATGGCCGACGTATCACGGCAACATCGGAGGGAACCGGCATAGCGGGCTCGCGCAGATTAACGTTTCGAACGTTGGGCGGCTGGCGCCCGCGTGGATGTTCTCGATTCCCGGTGCGCCGCGCCTGCAGGTTACTCCGCTGGTGTTCGATGGCGTGATGTATGTCACCGCGCCGAACGAAGCGTACGCGCTTGATCCTGCGTCAGGCCGCACGTTGTGGTCGTTCCGGCGCCCGCGCACCAAGGGATTGGTGGGCGACGCCGCCAGCGGCATCAATCGGGGCGCAGCGATTCTGGGGCATCGGTTGTTCATGGTCACCGACCACGCTCACTTACTCGCACTGGACCGGAGGAACGGCAAGCTGCTATGGGATGTCGAGATGGCGGACTACCGGCAGAACTACGGCGCGACGTCGGCGCCGCTTGTGGCGGGCGGATTGGTTGTGTCTGGCCACTCGGGAGGCGACGAGGGTGCGCGGGGATTTCTGGCGGCTTATCGGCCCGAAACCGGGGAACGCATTTGGCGCTTCTGGACGGTTCCGGCGCCGGGTGAGCCGGGCTCAGAGACATGGAAGGGCGAGGCGTGGGAACACGGTTGCGCCACCACTTGGCTTACTGGCACTTACGACCCGGCGCTGGACACGTTGTTCTGGCCGACCGGCAATCCCTGCCCCGACTATAACGGCGATGCGCGGTTGGGCGACAACTTGTATTCGAATACAGTCTTGGCGCTTGCCCCGGCGTCGGGCAAGTTGAAATGGCACTTTCAATTCACGCCGCACGACTTACATGATTGGGATGCGACGCAGACTCCAATGTCTGTCGATCACAAGGCACGTAAGTTACTGGTGCAGGCCAATCGCAATGGCTACTTATATGTTATCGATCGGATGAACGGTAAGTTGATCTACTCGAAGCCTTTTGTGAAGTTACTCACTTGGGGTAAGGCTGGGACGCCGGATGTGCCGACGGCGGAGGGGGTAAAGACTTGCCCGGCGGTGGAAGGCGCGACGAATTGGTTTTCTACGGCGTTTCATCCGGGCACGGGGCTGCTCTATGTGCAGGCGCTGGAAAAGTGTACGATTTACACGAGGGAGCCAGCGGCGTGGCAAGCGGGCCAGACGCACTACGGCGGCGGCACGCGCGATGTGCCGGGTGAGCCGGGGAAGAAGGTTCTGCGCGCGATCGATCTGGCAAGCGGCGACATGCGCTGGGAGATCGCGCAGGAAGGCCCGGCGAATTCCTGGGGCGGCGTGTTGTCGACGGCAGGCGGACTGGTGTTCTTCGGTCACGATGGCGGCGACTTTGCGGCGGCTGATGCGGTGTCGGGTAAGTTGGTGTGGCGATTCCCGGCGAATCAGCTTTGGAAGGCTTCGCCGATGACTTATATGCATGGCGGGCGGCAGTATGTCGCGATGGCGGCTGGGTCGAATATTGTGGCTTTCGCGCTGGTCCGGTAGTGGTTTCGCCATCGGTAACGGGTGCCGGAACATTTATCCCACTTTCGGTTTCTAAGGCCTTATGCGCGCATTACGGCCAATAGCGTTGCTGGCCCTTTCCATCGAAACGTTATTTTGGGTTGCCTGCCGTTCGTCTGGCGATTCGCCCGCTAATGCCATCCGTCCGGTTATCCACGCCAACGGCGATCACACCACTTTTGTCATGAGGTCTTCTCCGGTGATCCTCCTGGTTAGAATTGCGGAACTGAATATGACTGGTGATGTGAGGATCGTCGACAAATCGCCCGAAGCCGGGGGACCGTCGACGCCAACAATTCCGCTCCATCTGGCACGAATCAACGCCGATGTTCTGCTCACCGTGCTAGGACCGGTTCAAACCAGAGTCCAGTTCTATAGTTGGATATGGGCCTCGGGTTCACATGGCGGCCCGCGTCTATTCCATCCCGATCCCGGCGCGATCCGAGTCGTCTTCCTGCGTGAAGAAAGCGGCTACCTGCACACCGTTGGCGACTATCCATCTTATGATCTGGAACTCTCCCCCAAATGGCTGCCAGCATTGTTGACGGCCTGGAACTCAGAACAACAGAACAGCGCCGATCCACTGGAGAGGTTGATCGCGCTACGGCTCCGCGCGGAGCTGGAGGGTTTGTCGGAAACCCAGCTTCGCGAGGACTTAGGCGACGACGGGCTTAGAGTGAACCACCACTGGGTAAGGGACATGGTCGACTTGGTTCCGCTCGCCGGTCCTCTCTTTGTCGCGACTCAACTTGACGACATTTGCCAGCATTCTAAGAATCTGTCCGCGCGCTTTGCGGCATGCTTCGTGACGGCACAGTACTTTCCGGGCCGCTGCGAAGCTCTCCAACTGGCTCGCAAGGCGGCGGCCGATGGGTTCGGGGCGGACTATCTCGTCAAACGGTTTGAATCTTGCCAAGCCCGAAGCCGCGATCTGATCTACGATTTTCGTTCGAAAACCATACCGCCTTGGGGTTTCTATGGATCGAACCTGGCTCCGCAACATCGCCGCGAGACATTGCGGGTATACGCTACCGCCATGGACCCTGTAATTCAACGCCGCGCTTGTGAAGTCGCGGCTTTAACGCCAGGGGCTGGCGACATTCCTGAGTGCGCTGACCGCCGGAAGTGAGATCGCGTTTTGAATCTTTTGCATCATCGCCCGTTTACTATAGATGGATGGCGACAACCCGAAGCCGCCGCGCACAGGCGGCCAGAAGGCGTAAGCGCCGGATGGAGCGCGTCGAGCATGACCTGAGCGGCGAGCAATGGACTGCCCTCAAGGAAGCGTGGAATGGGTGCGCCTATTGTGGAGTAGTTGGCAAGCCGTTGCAGCGCGACTGCGTGCTGGCGCTGTCCCGCGGCGGACGCTACACGCTCGACAACATCGTGCCGGCGTGCGGCTCTTGCAACACCAGTAAGTGCAATGATGAAGTCACCGGCTGGCTGCGGCGGAAACGCCTGAAGGAAAGCGTATTCCTACTGCGTTACTGGCAGATCAAGACGGCGCTGGCGGTTCATTTTTCTCCCACGATCGACGGCTTGCCCACTATTTTGTGATCCCGGTCTGCGCCATCAGCCACGCATACTCAAAGGCCGTTTCCTTCAATCGGTCGTATCGCCCGGAAGCGCCTCCGTGTCCGGCGCCCATGTTCACTTTGAGCAGCAAAGCGTTTTTGTCGGTCTTGAGGGTACGGAGCCGCGCCACGTACTTAGCAGGCTCCCAGTACCCGACTTGACTGTCATTCAAGCTGGTCGTCAAGAGCATAGCCGGGTAACTGCGCTTCTCCAAATTGTCGTATGGACTATACGATTTCATATAGTCATAAGCAGCCTGCTCGTTCGGATCGCCCCATTCCAGATACTCGCCCACGGTCAGCGGCAGCGTGGCGTCCATCATCGTGTTCATGACATCCACGAAGGGCACGGCCGAATGTACGGCTTTGAATAGATCGGGCCGCAGATTCACCACGGCGCCCATCAATAGTCCACCTGCGCTGCCGCCTTCGATGACCAATTTGTCTTTGTTGGTCCACTTCTCTTTGATGAGATATTCGGCGGCATCGATGAAGTCATGAAACGTGTTTTCCTTCTTCATCAACATCCCGTCGTCATGCCAGCGCTCGCCCAATTCGTCGCCGCCGCGTATGTGCGCGATCACGTAAACCATCCCGCGATCCAACAACGATAGCCGGTTGCTGGAGAACGAGGCGGACATGGAGAGACCATAAGAGCCGTAGCCGTACAGGAACAAAGGCGACTTTCCGTTTCGCTCAAAACCCTTGCGGTAGACGATCGATAACGGCACCTTCTCTCCGTCGCGCGCGGTGGCCCATTGCCGCTCAGTTACATAGCGTTTTGGATCGAATCCGCCGGGCACCTCCTGCTGTTTGAGCAGCTTTGACTGCCGCGTATCCATGTCGTAATCGAAGACGCTTGGAGGCGTGACCATGCTTTGGTAGGAATACCGATACGTGCTTGAATCATACTCGGGCGTTCCGCCTGGAGACGCTGAGTAGATGGGCTCCGGAAACGAAAGCGAGTTCCATTGTTTGGTCTGGAAATCGTAAAAGCGAATGGTATTCAGCGCCTTCGATTTTTCAGTGACCACGGCGAAGTTGCGAAACAAATCGACGCCCTGGATCTTCTCGCCAAGTTGATGAGCGGCAAACTCGCGCCAATGTTCGGGACCCGGCGTGGCAACCGGCGCCGTAACGATGCGGTAGTCCTTGGCGCCTTTGTCGGTACGGATATAGAACAGCCCGTCCCGATGATCGATGTCATATCGATGCTTCTTCTCACGGGGCAGAAATACGCGGAAGGCGCCAGCGGGCTGATCCGCTTCGAGGTACCGCGCCTCGGTCGTATCGGTACTGGCGATTTCAAGCACCAGGAATTTCTTGTCTCGCGTGCGGCCGAGGCCAATGTTGTAGAGTTCGTCCTTCTCGTTGTAGATCTCGCTGGGCGCGGCGCCAAGCGCTTTGCGCCACAGCCGGTCCGAACGCTTAGTAACTTCGTCTTCGCTGACATAGAACAGCGTCTGGTTGTCGGTGGCCCATTCGAGCGAAGTTACTCGCTCAGCAGTGTCCGCGAGCGTGGCGCCCATGCGAAGATCCTTGATCTGTAGTTTGTATTGGCGATAGCCGGTTTCATCGACGGTGTACGCCAGGAGATTCGCGTCATCGCTCACCTTCAACTGCCCGACGCTGAGGAATTTCTTCCCTTGCGCCAGTTCATTCACGTCCAGCATTGTCTCTTCGGGCGCTTCCATGTTGCCCTTGCGCCGGCATTGAATCGGGTACTGCTTGCCTTCTTCGGTGCGCGAGTAATAGTAGTATCCGCCGCGGCGGACCGGCACGCTCAAATCGGTCTGTTTGATGTGACCGAGCATCTCCTGATACAACGCGTCGGCGAACGGCTGCACGTTTTTGGTCAACGCCGCCGTGTACGCATTTTCCGCTTCGAGATACTGGATCACCTCGGGGCTTTTCTTGTCGCGCAGCCAGAAATACTGGTCCACGACGGTTGCGCCATGGCGCGTCTCACGGTGATCGACTCGCTTCGCCACGGGCGGAGCGGGCGTCATGTCGGCTGCGGAAACTGGAAGGGAGGAAGATGCCATCAGTAGAAAAATCCAGGCGGGAAATCGTGACGCCATAGTGAGATTATAAAGGGTATGGCCACGGCGTTTGCCCCAGTACCGCATGCGGAAGACCGGAGTGTCTTGCGCGAGATCAGTTGGGATACCTACATCAAGCTCTGTGATGAGAACCAGAGCCGTTCGACCCAGATGGCTTATTTTGAGGGAGAACTGGAGATCATGACTGTTGGCTTGCGGCATGAATTGGCGAAGGATCGGATTGGCTCCCTAGTCGGCATCCTGGCTGAAGCGTTAGGGGTGGAGTATGAAGGCACCGGCCAACATACCTTCCAGCACAACCGCAAGCGGATCGGTTTTGAAGCCGACTTGAGCTACTACGTGACGAATATCGATCGCGTCAAGGGCCGGGAGAGGGTGAACCTTGAAACCGATCCCCCGCCCGATCTGGTCGTCGAGGTCGACGTGAGCCGCAACTCCGAACGGAAACTTCTCATGTATGGCGTGCTCGGCATCCGCGAAGTGTGGCGCTACGAAGGCGGCGTGATGCGAATCTACCGTCTCAGCGGCCGTGAGTATAAGACCGCAGCCAAGAGTGCGATCTTGCCTGGAGTGAGCGCGAAATTGTTGACCACTCTCCTGGCGGAAGCCCAAAACATGAGCCGCTTGAAATGGTTTAGCCTTGTCCGCCAATCGGTATGCACTTCGACCTGAAGAGTTTCTTCAATCGCGAGATCGTCGAAGAGATTGCCCGGGATCTTCACGCCGCGCATCCAAAGTTCAACCGCCAGACGTTCGTCACCGAAAGCCTCGACGGCCTTGATCGTTTGGAACTGATTGCGCGCGGCTGGCATATCGCAGCGGCGATGCGCCGCCATCTGCCGAAAGCTTTCCCGGAAACCGCCGAAATCCTAGTGCGTTCACTCCCCGCGGAGAAAGCGCTTCGCGACGAATCAGCCAGCAGCATGGACACGTTTCGCTACCTGCCGCATGTGTTCTTCGTGTCGAAATACGGCATCGATCATTTCGAAGAATCGATGCGCGCCCAGTATGAACTCACCAAGCGCTTCACCGCCGAATTCAGTGTGCGCGCATTCTTCGAAAAGCATCCCGAGGCCACTCACGCGCGCTTTGTCGAATGGGCGCGCGATCCGAACGCACACGTCCGTCGCTTGGTGTCCGAAGGCTCACGCCCGCGTTTGCCTTGGGCCGCGCGTCTCCACGCTTTTCAGCAAGACCCGGCACCCGTGCTCGCCTTGCTTGAGTTGTTGAAAGACGACCCGGAGCTGTACGTCCGCCGGTCGGTCGCGAACAATCTGAACGACATTGCCAAGGACCATCCGGAGATTGCCGTCTCGGTTTGCCGCCGCTGGGCCGAAGACGCCGGCGCCGAGCGGATGTGGATCATCGGCCACGCCCTGCGCAGCTTGGTCAAGCAAGGCCATCCCGGCGCGCTCAAGATTCTGGGCTTCGCCGGCAAGCCCAAGGTGCGGATTGACAACCCCGAGTTCTCGCCCAAGAAATTGAAAATCGGCGAGACGCTTCGCTTCTCCTTCGACCTGGTCAACACCTCCGCCAGAAAGCAAACGCTGCTGGTCGACTTCGCCGTGTACTTTGTGAAGGCGAACGGCAAGACAGCGCCGAAAGTATTCAAGCTCTCGTCCATCGTCCTGCCCGCCCGTGGAACGGCGCGACTCCGCAGCAGTGTTTCGTTCCGCGAGATGACCACGCGCAAACATTACCCGGGCCGGCATAAAGTCGACCTCCTGATCAATGGCGCGCCGTTTCCCTTGGGATCGATCGAACTGCGGCAGCTATCATAAAAAGATCCCCGTTTATAACTATGTCTCCCGCCGACAAGCCATACGACCATCAACTGATCGAACCCAAGTGGATCGACGCCTGGGCCGCTGAGCCTTCACTGCATCAAGCCGCTGACGACGGTTCGCGCCCGCGCTACTACGTCCTGGAAATGTTCCCGTACCCAAGCGGCCGGTTGCATATGGGCCACGTGCGGAACTACTCGATCGGCGATACGCTGGCGCGCTTCATGCGCATGCGCGGCTACGACGTACTGCATCCGATCGGTTGGGATGCCTTTGGCATGCCCGCCGAAAACGCGGCGATCAAGAACAGAATGCACCCGCGCGATTGGACGCTCTCCAACATCGGCTTCATGAAGAAGCAGTTGGTGCGGATGGGCTTCAGTTACGACTGGTCGCGCGAAATCACCACGTGCCTGCCGGATTACTACAAGTGGAACCAGTGGTTGTTCCTCAAGATGTATGAGCGCGGCTTGGCGTATCGCAAACGCGCGAAGGTAAATTGGTGTCCCGATTGCGCCACGGTGTTGGCGAACGAGCAGGTAGAAGATGGCCGGTGCTGGCGATGCTCCAGCATCGTCGACAAGCGCGAACTGGAACAGTGGTTCCTCAAGATCACGCACTACGCCGATGAGTTGTTGGCTGAAACTTACGGGAGCCTTGAGAAGGGCTGGCCCGAACGCGTGCTCACGATGCAGCGCAATTGGATCGGCAAAAGCGAAGGAGCCGAGGTCGACTTCACACACGCCGAGTCGGGCGAAAAGATTCGAATTTTCACGACGCGCATCGACACAATCTACGGCGCTACTTGCCTGATCCTTGCGCCTGAACATCCTCTAGTTGCAGGCATGATGCTAGGCGACGCCCACGCACCCGTAAAGGCGATGATCGAGGAAGCGAGCCGGCAGGGGCCGGGCGACATCCAGAAGAAAGGCGCTTTCACAGGCCACCACGCGATCAATCCTTTTAACGGCGAACGCATTCCGATATGGGTCGCCAACTTCGTATTGATGGGCTACGGCACTGGCGCGATCATGGCGGTACCTGCGCATGATGAACGCGATTTCGAATTCTGCCGGATGTATGGCATCAACGTGCGCGCGGTGATTCGCCCGGCCGATGGCGCCCTGGAAGACGGCTCGGCGATGAAGGCGGCGTTCACCGAGTATGGCGTCGTCGATGCTTCCGGGCCGTACTCCGGCCTTCCGAGTGGTGACGCGCGCAAGACCATGACGGCGTTCGCGAAGGAACAGGGCTTCGGCATGGCGTCCACCACTTTCCGTATCAAAGACTGGGGCGTCGCGCGCCAACGCTATTGGGGCACGCCGATTCCCATGGTGAGTTGCCTTGAGTGCGGGATGGTGCCGGTGCCGTACGAGCAGTTGCCGGTTGAGTTGCCCTACAACGTCGAGTTCACGGGTAAGGGCCGGTCGCCGCTGGCTAACATTCCTGAGTTCGTCACCACCACCTGCCCGAAGTGCGGCGCGGCGGCCGAGCGCGAAACCGACACCATGGACACCTTCGTCGATTCGTCGTGGTACTTCTATCGCTTCTGCGATCCCAAGAATGGCGCGGTACCGTTTGATTCGGCCAAAGCTCAACCGTGGTTCCCGATCAACCAATACATCGGCGGCGTCACCCACGCGATTCTGCACCTGATCTACTCACGCTTCTGGACGCGTGTGATGCGCGACATCGGCATGATTTCGAATGACGAGCCGGTGGCGAATCTCTTCACGCAAGGCATGGTGCAACTAGGCGGCAAGACGATGTCTAAGTCGCGGGGTAACATTGTCGACCCCGACGAAATGGTGCAAAAGTACGGCGCGGACACTTGCCGTTTGTTCACCTTGTTTGCCGCGCCGCCCGAGAAAGACATGGAGTGGAATGAGTCGAGCGTGCAGGGGCAATTCCGCTTCCTGACTCGCGTCTACCGCTTCGTTACTCGCAACGCGGCCAAGGCGCAAACCGCAACCGGAGAATCCGGCGACGCCGATCGCAGGGCGCTGCGTAAGTTGCATCAGACCCTAGAAAAGATCACACAGGATTTCGACAATCGCTGGCACTTCAATACTTCCATCGCCGCCTTGATGGAGTTAATGAATACGCTGGAGGAACACGAGGCTGGACTAACTGGCCAGGCGGCCGCCGAGGTTCTCGAGAAGCTCTGCCTGATGCTGCATCCGTTCGCGCCGTTTCTGAGTCAGGAAATCTGGAGCGTCGAACTGGGGCGCGACGGGCATTTGATTCGTCAACCTTGGCCGGCGGTAGACGCCGAACTTGCCAAAGAAGACGGCGCGGAGATTCCGATTCAGGTGAATGGCAAGTTGCGCTCGAAGATCGTGGCGCCGTTCGGAATCGCCAAAGACGAGTTAGAGCGGCTGGTTCTTGCCGACGAGAAGGTTAAGGCTAACCTCACCGGTAAACAAGTAGTAAAACTCGTGATCGTGCCGGACAAACTTGTCAATATCGTCGTGAAGTAGTAACTTACTTGCGGGCAGGAGCGGCGTCGCCCGCTTCGACCCAGGCCAGGTCAAAGTGCGCGTGCTTGATCGCCTGGCCCGCCTTGGTCGTGTGCGAGTAAGTAGCGTGGATGGAGCCGTCGCGCGCTTGGACCAGCGAAGGATATCCAAAGTTGCCGCCTTCTTCCAGTTCCAGATGCCGCTTCCACTTCCAGGTGACGCCTTCGTCGGCCGAAACGGCCACGGCGAGTGAGTGTCGGCCCTTCTCCGTATCGTTATAAGCGAGAGCCCAGCGCCCGTCGGCCAGCGTGATAACCTCGGAGCCTGAGCCTGGGTTCGGTATCTCCGAATCGCGCACCGGTGACCAGGTTATCCCGTCGTCCTTTGACTCCGCCATATGAAGCCGTTTGGGCGCCGGTCCGTTGTCGCGCATGTAAGTGACCAGCGTGCCATCGCGCTTGCGCGCGATCGAAGGCTGAATTGCGCCCGGAGCCACCAACGGCTCACTGGACGTCCACGTCTTGCCGCCGTCGTCGGTGATCGCCATCAACGAATAGTCGTAGCCGTCAGAATAAAGCGGCACAATCACACGGCCCGATTTCAACTCAACGGGATGCGCACGCGGCATCCAGCCCATGCGCGAAAAGTATTTATCCTTGGCCCGGCCAATCATCGTGTCGGCCCATTTGGCATCGCGCGAATCCGGCGTCGCAGCGCGGCGGAGCGGCTCCAACACCGAGAGCGACTTGGCCGTGAAGTTACGCGGCACAAACAGAATGTCGTCGCTGACGTCCCACTTCGGCGGCTTGGACGCATCGGCGTAGTCCGACGAGATCTTGTATTTCAACAGCGCCGTGTGCCACTCATTGGCGAGTATCACGGGCCAGACCAGCCAAAGGCGGCGGCGCGAGTCGACAAACACCGTCGGGTTGCAATCGGGGAATCCTGGCGTGTCGGCCAACAGTGCGGGCTTGGACCATTCCTTGCTGCCGGGCGCGCGCCGCGAATAGAGGATCTGCACGTCGTCAGCCTGCCGCTCGCCTGAACCGCGATACCAGACCGTGAATAGCCCGCCGTCGGGAAGCTCGGCAATCATCGACGAGTGGTTGTGAATCTTCTCCTTCGGGAACAGCAGTTCCGATTCAAAGCGCGGCTGGCCGAAGGCCGCACCGGCCGCAGCGAAGAGAACGCAAAAGGAAAGAAATGTTTTCATAGCTGTTCAACGAGGGCTTACGCGAAAACGCCAGGCACCGCCCCGCGAGAGATGCGGAGGCCGCCTGGCGCTTGTGAATTCAAGAGAGTGAAAAATTGCGGCTATTTGATCAGATTCTCGGTGTCGGAAACCTTCTCCCGATGCACGTCGTGGCAGCCCTTGCAGCCCGAACCGATCATCTTCATGCCGGCCTGTACGCCAGCGGCGTCGCCGGCTGCCTTGAGAATCATTTCGGCGCCCGCAGTTACATTGGCCGAGGACTTGGCGGCCACGTCGGACGTGCGGCCAGCCCAGAATTTCGAGACTGCCTTCATGTCGGCGATCATCGCAGTGGCGTTCTTGTCGACGTCGGCGCTCTTGCGAATTGCGCCATTCTGAGCGCCCAGATTCTTCATCCATTGCACATGCTCGGCGGACGGCTTTTCGCCGGCGCCCAGCGCCAGACCCATGGTGGCCACCAAAGCGGCGGAGGTGATTAACAGCTTCTTCACGTTCAGATCTCCTTAATATTCAACGTAGACCCGGTTTGTTGCCCGCCGGGTGGCCGGCAGGGATCTCCCGATTCTACTACGACTAAGACGTCAAGTTGGGGCAGAAGGTGTCTACCCTTGGGCGATGGCTTAGAGTTCGAGCTTCTTCAGATATTCCTTCACCACCGGCGCCAGTGCGAGCATCTGCTTCAGGTTCGTGTCCTGGGGAAGGTCTGAGATGAAGTACACCAAATGATCGCGGGTTTCAAACGACGCGATTTGGAAGTTCTCGACGCCAGACTGATAAACGGGGATGCCCGCTCGGGCCAGCGTAGGCCGCAAACCTTCGGTTTCAAACGATTCGCCCGGTTGCTTTTGGGTAAATATCAACGAGAGCAACCGATCGTTACCGCGCAACACCAGATGCACGAACTTGCGCCCGTCCACGATACACCGATGAGCGATTTCCATCCGGTACTCCCCGGGCACTTCCTGGCGGACCAGCGGGATAAGCCCGGCGTGTTCCGGCCCAAGGTCCTGCACGAACCGCTCCACGGCGGGCGGGTTCTTTGGATAGCTATGGAAGAATGCGCAATGGAGATGATCGGTCAACCCAACCCGCATGATGGAAGCCACGCGATTGGAAATCGCCGCCACGTATTCCGCCTGGGAAGGGCCGGTCAGCCGCAGGTATCCGAGTCGATCCGAAACCACAACAACGCCGACGGCCATCAGCACGGCGGCGATGGCTGCCCAGTGTCGGCGTTTCCAGGCCAAGGTTCCCGATCCTGCACTTCGGATGTGGGCCTCAATGCGCGCTTCCAAATAAGGTGGCGCCTCTTCGGCGCGTACGGCCTGCCGCAACTGTTCTCGCAATCGGGTGTCCTCCTGACTGAACGTCTCCGCTCCGGCGCTTGCCGCAACGCCCCGTTCGTCGCTTCCTTCGGCGCCGCCGCCTTTGAATTTCATGACTGAACCCCTTGTCCCCGATCCGCCAGCCCGATTCCGTAAGATCGCGCCACACTCGCCAATTGCGTGCGCAGCAGCCTGCGCCCCCGGCTCAAACGGGACATTACGGTGCCGATTGGGATGCCCAGAATCTCCGAGGCGTCTTTGTAGGCGAATTCTTCCACATCCACCAGAAGCACAACGGAGCGGTAGTCCACGGGCATCTTCTCAAGGGCAGCTAAAATCTCGGCATCGGTGAGGTTTTCCGCCACCGGAGGCGTGTAGGCGAGGTTGGCTTCCAGGAACTCTTCGGTTTGCTTCAGGATCGGGAACCGGAACCACTTGCGGCGATGATGGTTCACGCAATGAAACAGGATCTTGTAGAGCCACGCCTTGCAGTTGGTGCCGGTTTCAAACTTACCGTAACTTTTCCAAGCCTGAAGGAACACTTCCTGAGTCACATCTTCGGCCCGGGCGCGATCGGCCAGAATGCGCGCCGCCGCGCGAAAGATGTCCTTCAGATGCGGCATCGCCTCTGCCCGGAAGCGGTCTTCGACCGAGGGGGCAACCAGGACCTGGGAGCGATCCGTATCCATCCAACCTCCGTATACCTGGCAGGGATTATCCAATCGAAGAAGGAGGCCCCTCCCAGTCTATTCTGAACCCCATCGAATGTCGATAAAGTTTTGCGTTTATGCACCGGGTTAGGCGACGGGAATAAAAGGCTGTGGAAAGTGGATTGCGAGGGTATGCTGCCCCTTTTGGTCTTGGGAACGATTATGACTGGATTGCTGAGCGCGGAGACGCTCGGCTATACATTGTTGACGGCCGAGGGGCCCGCGCCGTCGCCGCGCGTCGATGGCACGATCGCCTACGACTCCGCTTCTCAGCGTGTCTTGCTCTTCGGAGGCGACGATGGTGCGGCGAAGAACGATCTTTGGGCCTATTCCCTGGCTTCGCGAAGCTGGCAGCAACTAGCGCCCAGCGGCGCCGCTCCCGCCCCACGCTTTGGGCACACCGTGATCTTCGATCCTGTCCGCCGGCGGTTGGTTCTATTTGGGGGCCAAGCTCGCGGCTTTTTCTCCGATGTCTGGGCTTATGATGTGGCAGCGAACTCATGGACACAACTGGCTCAGGAGCAGGCCGGGCCCAGCCGGCGCTACGGCCATTCCGCAATCTATGACGCACCGCGCAACCGCATGGTGATCTCCCATGGCTTTACCGACGCCGGCCGCTTTGACGATACCTGGGCCTTTGACCTGACCGCTAACAGTTGGCGCAACCTGGCGCCGGCGGGAATCAAGCCGTTGCGGCGCTGTTTGCACCACGCCGTTTACGACAACACCAACCAGACCATGCTGCTGTTTGGCGGGTGCGCTTCCGGCTTCGGACCCTGTCCGTTAGGCGACTTGTGGTCGTTTGACTTGACCAACTCTAGTTGGACTGAGATTAAAGGGACCCCCACGCCAGCCCCGCGACAGTACTACGGGATCTCGTTCGATGAGGCCAATCAACGGGTGTTGCTGTTCAGCGGTTCCGGACCCGGCGTGACCAACGATACCTGGAGCTATGACGCGCGCGCGCGCGCCTGGAGCCCACTGTCGCCTTCCAACGTACCGGCGGCGCGATCCCGACACCAGGCCACTTACGCCGCCGACCGAGGCAACACCCTTTATTTCGGCGGCTTGGTGACCGGCGGCAGCCGCTTTGGCAATACCAATGAACTTTGGGTGTTGGGACCGCCTCCGGCAACCGCTGCTCCGCGTTTCAGTGCGTCCGGCGTCGGCAACAGCTTCAGTGGCAGCACCGGAGCGGCCGCACCGGGCGAGATTCTCTCTATATTCGGCACGAACCTGGGTCCGCTCAATCCAGCCGTCTTTGCCTTTGACGGCGACACGGGCCGCTTGCCTACCACAGGCTCGGGCGTCAGCGCCACCTTCAACGGTATTGAGGCCCCGCTTTACTATGCCCAGGCAGGGCAGTTGAATGTGCAAGTGCCCTATGAACTGGCTGGGGCGGCCACCGCGCGGATCGTTGTCACGGCCAATGGCGTCGCGAGCGACCCGGTGGTGCTGCCTGTCGCCGCTACAAGGCCGAGTCTCTTTCCGGCCATCTGGAACCAGGACGGTAGCGTCAACGGGCCCGGCAATCCGGCGCCGCGTGGGTCAGTCGTGGTGCTTTACGCTACCGGCCAAGGGGTGACGGTTCCAGCAAGCCCAACCGGCGGATTTCCAACCGGCAACGTATATCCGGTTCCTGCGGTTGCCACTGCCCTGTTGGTGAATGGCGAGGAAACCGAGTTGCTGTTCCGTGGACAGGCGCCCGGAACGGCAGGATTAATGCAGATCAATGCACGCGTGCCGAAGGGGGCACCGGCCGAGGCTGCGGTGGCGCTTCAAGTTGGGGCCGCAAAGTCCGAAGCCATTCGGCTATTTGTTCGTTAGTTGCGCCGCTTTAGCGATTTCAGCAGCGGTTGTCCGGCCGCCGTGTTCGCGGCTTACTTTGGCAAAGGTAACCTTGCCGCCTTTGTCGAGCAAGAATGTGGATGGGTAGGCCGTTTCGCCTGGCTTATCCCAACGCAGGCCGTAGAGATCGGTAACTTTGTAGCCGGGGTCTACCAAAAGGTCGAAGTTGCCGGGAAACGCCTTGCCCGCTAGAAACTCCTTCGCGTTGGCTTCCATGCTTGCGGACGGTCCAGGGTAGATGAGGATAACGTGTAGGCCATCGAGCAACTTGGCGTTGCGGATGAGATCGTGGCTCGCATCCTCCAACCTGGCTCCAAACTCGCTCTCGCCCGTGGCCTCGATCTTGAGACCGCGTCCTGTAGTTTGGGTGAGGTGCTCGATC
>JAYUSQ010000041.1:0-8107 GCA_043755595.1 Acidobacteriota bacterium
CGCGAAACCACACTCACTCCACCTCGACCATACGCTTGCGCTTCGCTAGCGGCAAACCGCCGCAGCGTCTGTTCGTTCAGAACCGGCGAAAGGCTCTTAAAGCGCTGCTCGATACTTCCTTCCGGCCCAACTGAAACAGCCATCAACCCAACGATATCACAACTGGATCACTTATTTATGCACAGCGCCTTAGTTGGCGTAGATCGGTCATGGTGACTCCTGTCAAGCTGAGATAGACTGGTGAGCAGCCGTTCTTAGCATCGGCAGGTCATTCAGCAATTCACCGGCAAGCACCATAGTCGAGACAGAGGCGGCACTTCGTTGGATGCCCTTCCCCATCTCTGTATTGCATGCGCCGCACCGGGAGAGCCGATGCTCCGGCTTCGTTCGACGGCAGCATGTTCACGCTCAGATTGACGTTCTCCGCCGCGCGCACTTGGCTTGGCCGCGAATCACGCCGCCGGGGAACGAGGTGGAGTGCAAGTTCATGTAGAAACCGGATGGCGCGTCCCACCTGTCGTTAGGCGCCGCGCATGTCTGAAAAGCGCGATAGTCGAAGCTATTGGTAATAAAGCAAGTTTACGCATACGGCACCGTTCTATCACCCTGCGCGATGCGTGACGCGCAGGTTCGAAAAGTTTCACACGGTTTTGACAGGTGTTAAGGGGCGGGTTTATCTGGGCCGGCCGGCGTAAAGAACCCCGGATGGGCCGGTGTCGTCGATGCCTACGCGGAGTTTATTCAGCTAGCCGTTCCTGCCGAGGAAACTTCGGCGAATGGCGGGGTTTTCGAAGAAATAGCAGATTCCGGTGAGCTCCATCTCCATTGCGATCATGGTCACTTCGTGGCCGTATGCGACGGTATTGCCAGTCAAGGTGGACAGCCGAACAGGGTGGCCGGATTCGATCTCGAGCCCGAGGTTTTCGGCATGTTCCCGCGCGAAGACGCAATACCCGGCGCCGGTGTCGAGTTTCGCCTTACAGCGCACGCCGGTTTCTCCCCACCGCAAGACCACGGAAAGAACGAGCCCTTGTTCGTTTTGATCGAGCATCTCACGCGCGTCGTATTCGACAGTGAACCCCATCAGAAGCCCGCGAAGGGAAGAGGGTCAACTTCAATGTAGTCCATGAAAGGGCTCTTTACCCCGGCCTCTTTTGCCTCCCGGTAAACCTTCTTGCCATCTTCGCCATGAGCGAATAGTTCGTACCCATCGAGAGCAACCCATTCACCGCGATACTTCGCGCCGTGATCACGCAGCCACTTCAACTCCGGGTGCGGGCCATGCTCTGCGGTGACTTCCGCCTCGACCAGCGGCGCCGCGACCTCGGCGGCATGGAACAACGACACCTTCGCTTCTTCTAACGCTGCAATTGCCAGGTCGCGCGAGACGACAGGGAAAGATTCCAGGAAGTCTTCCAGTCTTCCGCCACTCTCGATTTTTTCGAACAGCGCTTCAACGGGCACCGTGGTTCCACGAAACACGGGAATGCCGGGCAGCGTTTCGGGGTTGATGATCACGGCGTGCATGGCTGGTCAAGACCATTGTGCCATCGGTAGAGTGTCTAATGGATAGGTCTGATCATGACTGACCTGCGCTTCAGCTTTCGAACGCTGCGCCGATCTCCGGGATTTTCCTGCGCGACGATCATGATGCTATCGCTCGCGATCGGCGCGAATACTGCGATGTTCAGCGTCATTGAAGGCGTGTTGTTTCGGCCCCTGCCCTACAAAGAACCCGATCGCCTGGCGGT
The DNA here is from genome assembly GCA_043755595.1 of Acidobacteriota bacterium. Taxonomy (GTDB): domain Bacteria; phylum Acidobacteriota; class Terriglobia; order Bryobacterales; family Bryobacteraceae; genus VFZP01. The sequence continues at coordinate 1,752 of JAYUSQ010000041.1, forward strand.
TTTATGGAAGTCAATTCCGCAACGGAATATCGAATGGGATTGGACTTCTGCGCCGACAGTAAACGACTGGCGCGAGCAGAGTAGAGGAGTCTTTGAAGACGTGGCCCTGGTGCTTCGTCCAGAGGGTTCGCGCGTTACTCTGCTTGGCGGGTCTGAGCCTGAACGAGTCCAGGCGTCTATCGTCTCCGGTAGTTTCTTCGACGTGCTTGGCGTGCAGCCGCAGCTTGGTCGGTCGTTCTCCGCAACTGAATCCGCGCGGGGAGACAATGTGGCGGTGTTGAGCCATGGCTTCTGGCAGAGGCGATTAGGCGGGCGCACATCGATCCTTGGCGAATCCCTTCGCATCGACGATCGAAGCGTCACCATCATCGGTGTGATGCCGCCTTCGTTCTCGTTTCCCGCCAAGGACGCGGAGTTATGGCTGCTCCTGGCGGCCGATCCCCGCTGGCCCCGCTTTCAAATGCCGCGATTTCGAGTGGCCGACGCATTCTGCGGGCTTGGACGTCTGATGCCTGGCGTGCCGGTTCGTCAGGCGCAAGTAGAAATGACGGGCGTCGCGTCGCGGCTGGCTCAACAGTATCCTGCCACCGATCAAGGCCTGGGAATTCGCGTGGCGCCGTTAGCCGAACAGATTGCCGGCTCGCGTGTTCGCACCTCTCTGTGGACTCTAGCGGCAGCGGTGTTCTGTGTGTTGCTGATCGCCTGCTCAAACCTGGCAGGCCTTGTATTAGTGCGGGGGGCGGCGCGCGGGAGGGAATTGGCCCTTCGTGCTGCACTGGGTGCGGGGCGTGCGAGACTGGCTTGGGAACTTGCAGCCGAGAGCCTACTTTTATCGGTTACAGGCGGAATCGGCGGCGTCGCGCTCGCCTACGCTGGATTGGGTTCCCTGCTGGCGCTGGCTCCCGCCGACCTGCCACGAGCCGATGGAATTGCCGTTAACGGCGCCGCCCTTGGGTTCAGCTTTGGGCTCTGTCTGTTCACCGGAGTCGCTTGCGGCTTGCTTCCTGCATGGCGAATCGCAGGGCCACAAGCCCGCGGCGTATCATCAGGCCCAGGCATGCAACGGCTGGGCGGCATGTTGGTCGCGGCCCAATACGCACTCGCGATCATCCTGTTGACGGGTGCGGGGCTGCTACTCCGCAGTTTCCAGCTCCTCAATGCCGTCGAGCGGGGATTTGACGCAACACACCTGCTGACGGTCACCGTGCCACTTCCGCCGGAAAGGTACTCAGACAACGAACCGGCGCGCGGCGATGGCTTCTTTGACGAAGCGATTCAACGCGTGCAGGCGCTGCCGGGCGTCTTGGGCGCCGCCACAGGCTCGGCGGTTTCAGAAGGCTTTCGCGGTAATGCGCCGAATCAGAATATCGTCGTGGAAGGGCAGCCAATCGGGCAGGATGCGACGCTACACGTCCGCAGTATCGTCAGCGAGGGCTACTTCGCAGTGCTCGGCATTCGCTTGGTGGAAGGGCGGCTATTCTCCGCTCAGGATTCGGCCCGCTCACCGGCGGTCGCGGTGCTGAATGAAAAAATGGCGCGGCGGCTGTGGTCTGGGCAGAGCGTCGTGGGCAAGCGATTCAAGGAAGTCTTGCCGGGTCTCGACAGCAAATGGTTCACGGTGATTGGCGTTGTACAGGACGTCATTTACGACCGTGAGGGCATCGTGGTTCCAGTCTTCTATCCTTCGGCGCGCCAATGGTATACGAATGAACGCCAACTCGTCGTCCGTACCTCGGGCGATCCAAGAGCGCTGGCTGCCGCGGTGCGACAGTCCGTGCAATCGATCGACGCCGCGCTGCCTCGCGTGGGGGCTGCGGCAGTGGCAGACAAACTCAAGGCACAAGACAGACCGAGAGCGTTTCAAACAACCTTGATTGGAATGTTCGCGGGGCTCTCTTTGATCCTCGCGGCGGCTGGGCTCTATGGCTTGATGGCCTACTCTGTGCATCGGAGAACGAAGGAGATCGGCATCCGGGTTGCGCTTGGGTCGACGCGGGCGGGCATTGCGGGAATGGTCTTCCAACAGGCGGCTCTCTGGGGCGGCCTTGGCGTGGCGATAGGGAGCACCGGAGCCATACTTTTCGGGCGGAGCCTTGCGGCGTCGCTCTACGGTGTGACGCCGGAGGACCCGGTAACCTTCGCCAGCGTCATAGCGGTGTTGACCGTCGTGGCCGTGTTGGCATCCGCACTACCGGCTTTAAGAGCCAGCCGCGTAGAGCCTATCGTTGCGCTCCGGCATGACTAAGTAACAGCAATGGGTGTGGCGACATCAAAATGGAGCTTACACGAGGCCGGCCGGAGGCGCGACGGGTAACTGAGATGGAATGAGGGGGCGTGGCAACCACCCGCGGGGCGGTGACCAAGAAGTTCCTGGGTTTGGCGAGTTGCCGGATCGCCATTGAGGTGGGTGCACATTCGCCGTGGGTAAGCCGGCTACTGACCGAGTTGGGGCCTGAAGTGATCGTTGCCAACGCGCGGAAAGTGCAACTGATCAGCGCCAGCAGTAAAAAAGACGACCGGATGGATGCGACGATGCCGGCTAAGTTGGCGCGAATCGATCCGGAGTTATTGGGACCGATCCGGCGCCGGAGCGAAGAAACGCAACTTGACCTGATGGTAATCCGGGTGCGGTCGGCGTTAGTAGAAGCGCGGACCGCGTTAATCAATACCGCGCGCGGGTTGGCCAAGCCGGTGGGTCGGTGGGGCAGCGGTTGCCCGGTTGCGATGCCGACACGATGGATGCGGTACGGCTGGAAGGTTTGCCCAAAGAATCAAAGAAAAGCAGCCAACGAATCGAGCAGATCGCCGGGACCAAACACCCGGAAACCAAGCAGCTGAGACAAGTCAGCGGAGTCGGACCTTTGATCGCTCTGACGTTCGTCTTGACGATCGAGGATCCGGCCCGCTTCGAAAAGAGGCCGGGACGTAGGGGTTATGTAGGGTTGAGACCGAAGCGCAGCGAGTCGGGCGAGAGCCAGCCGCAGTTGCGGATCACCAAGGAAGGTTATGTTTATTTGACGAAGCTGCCGGTACAGGACTCCCCACCATTTGTCAAGAGTTTCTGAGGCTCGTGGATCATCGGGGGCTTTGCCCGTGCGACCCCAGGATTTAGCCGCTCTTGGGCAGACTGGGTCGACTGCGGGGCGGCGTTAACCGCCCCGGGGGCGGCGTTAACCGCCCCGGCGAGTCCGCGCTTGAGTCGGCGCTCAGGTCGCATCCCTGCGTTGCCCTATCCTATACCCGAGTGATCGAAATTGTATCGCAATCTTACGCCACGTTCGACGGTTCGGTGCTGCTGGCAAGGAGATGTTAGGGGCGTAGAGCATCTTGGTTTTCAACATCGCTATTAGTACCCCTAAGAGCCGGTCGGCAACTCCCCGTAACGCACGGCCATGAGAGTGCCCCTTACCGCGTAACTCAGCGTAGTGCTTCTTGCCTCGTTCATCGTGCTGCGTGTTCACGCGCGCCAAGTGATACGGCGCATCGCGCAGCCGCGGATAGCAACTCTGCCTCATCATCATCACCACCACCACCACGCGCCGCTTTCCGCTTTGCCGGGTGACCGGAGCCGCTCCCGCATAACTGCACAAAGCGTGAGAGTCTCGTTCAGCGAGAGGCTGTGGAGCCTCCGCGAGCATCGTGGCGGCGACGATTCGACCCACTCCCGGCAAGGATAGAAGGATGGTCACGTCGCGATGCTCTCCAGCTTGCTCCTCTTGACTCATCCGTCCAATAACCCTTGAATCCGCAATTTTTGTATACTGTCACGCTCGGCAAGGAGTGGACCAGCCGCCAGTTCCCGATGCTCAGCGCCAACGAGGTGTTCGAGTTCTTCCGGCACGTGCCCAGCCCGCGCTATCGCACCGTGCTCATGCTTTGCTATGGCGCCGGGCTCCGCATCTCCGAAGCCGTCTCGCTGCGCGCCGCCGACATCGACAGGCGGCGGAAAAACAATTCGCGCTTTGCGCGCTCAGGCGCTTCTCGCGAAGTAAGTAGGCCTGGTATTCGATAACATGCTCCAGGCCGAGTTGGCCGGGCGGCCTGTCGAAGAACCTTGCATATCCGGCGAGATAATGGATATAACGACGTTGAGTCTCGACGGCGAGGTTGCGCGCCTGCAGGTCGAAAAGCATGCGTTGGCGTAGATCGGTCATGGTGACTCCTGTCAAGCTGAGATAGACTGGTGAACAGCCGTTCTTAGCATCGGCAGGACCTCGCCGCCGGGATGAGTCAGGACAAACAAGATCCTACGGCTCAGCGGGGATTCTTCGGGTGACATTTCCGGCGAAGCCGACTCCCGCGTAGCGGGTTAGTTCAATGAAACAAGGAGAATACCGATGAAATTGGCGAGAGCATCTTTGCTTCTCAGCTTGGCGGCGGTGGTGGCTGGGGCCCAAGTCAATGTGGGCGAACAGAAACCCGAAACCACCCTACCTTTTAAGATGACCACGGTGGCCACCTTTGGACTGCCCTGGCGCATCGCCTTCCTGCCGGATGGGCGAATGTTGGTGACCGAAAAGATCGGGCCGGTGTGGCTGGTATCCCCGCAGGGAGAAAAGATCGCGCCTTTGTCCAATACGCCTCCGGTCTATTGGCAGGGCCAGAACGGCATGCTGGGCGTCTACGTGTCGCCCAATTTCGCGACCGACGAGAGTATCTATCTCACCTATATTGAGCCGGGTGACTATGGCGGCGGCCAAGTGTTGGCCCGCGGCAAGCTGATCACCGGACGTGTGCCCAGACTGGCGGATCTGACTGTACTGTGGCGCCAGATGCCGAGGGGCAAGGGCGGCCAAGCGGGCGGGCAGGTGGTTTTCTCGCCCGATGGACAGTATCTGTACATGACGGTGGGCGACCGTCAGCGCATGGCCCCGGCCCAGGATCCGGACCAGCCCGTGGGCAAGATCCTGCGCCTGACGCTGGATGGCAAACCGGTCCCCGGCAATCCGAACTTCGGCAAGAGCGGCGCCGCCACGATTGCTCTGATCGATCCGCCGCGCGACACCGAATTGGCCAAGACGGCGAAGCCGGTGAGCACGTATACTTTCCCCGGGCCGAACCTGACGCCGGCGGAAACGTGGGCGAGCGGCTTCCGCGCACCTTATGGCTTGGCGCTTTCGCCGACTGGCGAATTGTGGGAGGTGGAACATGGCCCGCGCGGCGGCGACGAGTTGAATCTGATCGAGAAGGGCAAGAATTACGGCTGGCCGCTGGTATCGTATGGCATGAACTATAACGAGGTGCCGATTCCGAGCCACAACACACGGGCCGACTTGACGAAGCCGGTGCTGTATTGGGTGCCCGTGATCGCGCCGGGCAACCTGATGTTCTACCGCGGCAATAAGACGTTCCCGCAATGGGACGGCAACGGCTTCATCAGCGGCATGGCGACGATGACACTGAATCGCATCGTTTTCGACGGTAAAGGCGGAGCGAAGACGGCTGAGCGCTGGGAGGTTGGCAAGCGCATCCGCGATGTGGAACAGGGCCCCGATGGTTCGCTGTGGATGCTGGAAGACGCTAATCCGGGCGCGTTGATCCATGTAACGCCGAAGTGATCGCGTCGCGATAGAGACTCGGGGGAAGAAGGGGCTGGGAGCGATCCCGGCCCTTTTTTCGACTGTGCCCAATTGTTCCGCGAACGTCGTCACCGCCGTTCGGCCACACGGCAATCCGGCACCTGCGTCTAGTTTCAACTCTCTCAATTTTCCTGCTTGCTGGCGCCAATAATATAATCCGGCCAGCGTGCAGGTTCTCTATGGATCGCTGGTCGGGACTGACCGGGATTGTGGAAGATCCCACCGGTAGCGGGGTTCAAAACGCCAAGGTTTCTGCCATTGTCCAGGCTCAGAACTCCTGATCTCGTGCGGTCGTTGTGGGGGGCCAAGGAAAATGAGTTGAGCCCGGAATAGCCTTGGGATGGCACGAGGGTGGAGAGGCGAGTAAGACTGGAGGGCAACGATGCCGCAATTGCAATTGCCGATGTTTCCCGCCGAGACCAAAGAAATCAGTGAGCAGATTGGGGTTCATTGCCAAGGTGGGCAAGTCGTATATGTGGATGGGCAAATGCCCGTGTTCTAACACGAAGCGGTTGATATCGGCAGCTTTCGAATGTTCACCAGTCAGATGGTGGCCAACGGAACGGCGAAAGCCGGACAGATTGCAGCCACGTTTGGAGTGACGCAGGGAACGGTAAAGCGGTACGTGGCGGTGTACCGGCAGCAGGGAGAAAAGGTTTTCTTCGCGATACCGTCAGAAGATTTGCTATCGTGCCGAGACGGCCATGGCCTCCCTGGTGCGCCCGGCTCTGGCCCGCACCGATGATGCTCGATCCTTGCTTCGTCAGATCTACACCA
>JAYUSQ010000042.1:0-2736 GCA_043755595.1 Acidobacteriota bacterium
GGCCGCGAAGCGCCTTAGTTGCGGGCCTGGCGAAGACAAGCGTGATCCCACAAAACAATTCTACATCAAATTGTTTTTTTATAACACAGTAGTACTAGAGCGGCGGCGATTAGTAATTTGGGCGACATTTACCCTATCTCCTGCAATTAAAACTTAATTACTGAGATAGTACTCCAGCCAGGGGGGGGGAAGTCAAGTGAAATTTTTATTACTACGCAGAAAGCCGCTTGGCGTTCGCGCGGACAGAGTGTAAGTAATCGGGAAACGTCCCGCCTTGAATCGATTCGCGAGTCTGCCGCATGATATCTAAGTAGCGGCGTAAGTTATGAATTGTGCCCAGCGTGCATCCTAGCATTTCCTTGGCGAGAAACAGGTGCCGCAGGTAGGCGCGGGAGAAGTGGCGGCAGGTGTAACAGGCGCATTGGGGGTCGAGGGGCGAAGGGTCGTCTTTGAAGCGGGCGTTTTTGATGACGATGCGGCCTTCGCTGGTGAAAAGAGTGCCGTTACGGGCGTTGCGCGAGGGCATGACGCAGTCCATCATGTCGACTCCGCGGGCGACGTATTCGACGAGTTCTTCGGGTGTACCGACGCCCATTACGTACCTGGGGCGATCAGCGGGGAGGACGGGGATTGTGGCCTCGGTCATTTCCATGCTGAGCGGGCGCGGTTCGCCGACGGATAGGCCGCCGATTGCGTAGCCTTCGGCATCGAGTTCCACCAAGCGCGTGGCGCACTCGCGGCGGAGGTCGGGGTACATGCCGCCCTGGACGATGGGGAATAGCGCCTGGGGCTTGCGGTCGAGGCGGGGGCCTCGGCGAGCGTGGTGCTCCATGGCTTCGCGCGCCCAACGCACGGTGCGCCACATGGAGACGCGCGTCGATTCGTGGCCGGAGGGGTACGGGAGGCACTCGTCGAGCACCATCATGATGTCGGAGCCGAGCGCCATTTGGACGTCGACGGTGGAGGCGGGCGTGAACAGGTGCGCGTCGCCGTTGAGGTGGGAGCGGAAGACGACACCTTTTTCGTTGACCTTGGTGAGCCCGCTCAGGCTGAAGGCCTGGAAGCCGCCTGAGTCGGTGAGGATGGCGCGGTCCCAATCCATGAAGCGATGGAGGCCGCCGAGACGGTCGATGGTTTCGTGGCCGGGGCGGAGGTAGAGGTGATAGGTGTTGCCGAGGATGATGCGCGCTGTGGTTTCTTCAGCGATCTGCGCGGGGGTGAGGCCTTTGACCGTGGCTTGCGTGCCGACGGGCATGAAGACGGGGGTTTCGACGGCGCCGTGGGGCGTTTGGAGGAGCCCGGCGCGCGCGCCGGTGACGGGGCAGGTGGCTTGGACTTCGAAGCGAAGGGCTCTGGGGGGCAACTTTTTAGTTTAGCGGGGATGAGTTTGGCGGAGTTAGGTTTTGAGTTCGGATGGGGTTAGGTTCCCGATTTTGAGGAGGTAAGTCAGCAGCCGGACTGAGCGATTTCCAGGAAAGGAATTGGCTATTTGTGAGTCGTCCATTATCTAACGCGTGGTCGGCGGGTTATCGACTGCGGCGTCAGTTGCCGAAACAAGGCGCTGAACTCGCCGTGGCTTAAAGGATGCGCGTGGCCAATCCCTTTCGGCTTCCGATTGTTTTAAATCCGCGACGATCGCATCGAGATCGTAGTTGAACTGGGCCGCGTGCTCGTCGCGAACACGCCGAACGTCTTCAACGATGTGATCCTTCATAGCTTCAGTCTCCCATTAATTGTTCGGGCGTGCAAAGGGTCGGCAGAAGGAGTCCAAGCTCCAAGCACGCCGCTTCAAGCCTTTCGATGACTTCGGCATTCGCGAGGTGGCGGCAGTTCCAGGTGAGCAGAAAGTCCATACCTTGAGTGGCTGCCACCGCCACATGTAGCGCATCTTCGACGACTTTGGCTGGAACAATTCGCCGGTCGACAAAAGACCGCGCGAGTTCTTGCGCAGCGTTATCAATAGGCAACAATGGGATCCCAGTAAGCTGCAACATGCGCCTTGCCGATGCAGCCGGGTCCCCTTTAGAGGCTTCCCGCAAGACAAGTTCCGAGATGTAGAGATCGAACCGCTGACGGTGGTTGGCCCACCATTCCGCGGTCAGTGCCTGATGGGCGGCGACGATCAGGTCCCGACTTGGACGGGCGGTCAGGTAACTCGCGACGCTGGTTTCGATGTAGACCTTGCGTTTCATGCTGCGCCAGATTGAGTATATCCGCTAAAGCAAAAGACCGCCCCCGGTAAGGGGCGGCCTTCGCACAACCAACAATCGAAAGTAAGAGACTACTTAGTAGTCCATGCCGCCGCCGGGGCCGCCGTGGCCACCGTGCTCGCCACCGCCGCCGCCAGAGGACTTCTTCTCGGGGATCTCGCAGATCATGGCTTCGGTCGTCAGCATCAATGCTGCGATCGAGCTCGCGTTCTGCAGGGCCGAGCGAGTTACTTTGGCCGGATCGATACGCGCCCGAAGCCGCGTTGAAGCCGAAGTTGCCGGTGCCCGAGCGGAACTTCTCGGTCATGATCGCGCCCTCGAACCCGGCGTTTGCCGGCGATCTGGCGGGCGGGCTCTTCGAGCCGATCAAGCTTCGCAGTTGACCGTGACTACGATCACCGGCTGTTCATCTGTCGTCACAGACGACACCTGGAGTTTCTACATTTTTTCAGGCCGCCGCAGCTTGAACCAGAGCTTTCTCGGTGATTTCGAAGCCGAATGGTTCGAGCAATGTAGGTAGTTGAGC
>JAYUSQ010000043.1:0-8086 GCA_043755595.1 Acidobacteriota bacterium
GGTTTGCGGGCCGGTGGCCAACAGTTTGTTTGAGCGGCAGCCCAACCAACATCACCAGCCGAAAAGCAAAATCGAATCGGCTTACTACAAGGCCGACACGGCGATTCAGAATGTTCTGAATGAACTCGCCATGGCCGCCTGATAGGAGTATTTCTGAGAGACAAACTCTCAGAGTTTTTGCGCTAGAAGCTAAGAGCGACCCAAAGCTCCGGGCCACTAAACGCTAGCACGCCTCCCGCGAAGCCTGCGTCTTTCGCTCCAAAAATGCCTGCCCGGCGCTCTGCCCATACTGCCGTGTACAATCCGCCGCCAGCGACACAAACTGGCGCGTCGGCTCCAAACCTAGTTTTCCATACAAACCCGGCAACGTATTCAGCGCAAATCCTACACTCGATATCCCCACCGTTTCCGCCAACCGGCAAAAATCGTCCAGGAATCCCGCTCTGGCCTCGCCCGCCGTCAGTTTCTTAAGCGCCGCTGGCAACCCCTGACAGGCACCGTAAGCCGACGATGGATTCCGCTCCGCCAAAGCGACAATCGCACCCAGAGCCTCCGGTACCCGTGCCAATGCCGGTATCAACCGTTCGGCATCCCTGCTGTCTTCCATGCTTGCCACCGGCACGGCTGCAACCAAACGCTGAAGCAGTTCCACCCGAGCATCGACCGCCAACTTGGCCATGGCCAATACGATCGGCTTCGTCGTGAAAGCGTAGGATCCAATGCAAGCCATCAAACGCGGTTCCCTGTTGACAGCCTGAATCACGTCACCCATTCCCTGCTCACCTAAATCGGAGATGGCCGGCCCCATTGAGGCGATTCCCTCCAGAAACGCTCGCTGAGACCCGGGCTTCACTTGACCCAGCCACGCCCCGAAACGCGCCGCTAAGAGACTGAGGCATTTGCGGTCTGGATGAGCAGCCTCGGACGCCGCCCGAAGGTACGGCAACGCACTCGCCGGAATATCCAATGGAACCGCAATCTGTTCTGCGCGTAGAAAGTCGATCAACCGGGCCCCTTCGGACCGCAATCGCTCATCGCTAACGCCTTCCAGCAGCCGATACCCCGGGTCCAGCTCGGTCACGTGCGCGGACAAGATTGGATTGTCGTTCAATCGGTTCATTATACTGTGGGGCATGAACTCTCAACCGGTTTGGAACTTCGAACAGCACCTGTCAGCCGAACCGGGCGACGAAACCAGCGTGAATCTCCGCGCGTATCTCGATCGGATGCCAGACGAAAAACTACTCGCTTACCAGTCCGATTGGGCCGCCGAACAAGTCCAGCAATGGTGTGGCGATTTTCGCGATGACGGGCTGATGTTCCTGATCTGCTCGGAGCGCGCCGTGGACATTGTGGAATTTCGCAGTCAAGTGGAGGCCTGCCTGCGTTATCGCGCCGGGGTCCGCAAGTAACCAAGCACGGTTTAGATTGCCGAAGGTTGCGAAGCCATCGAGCGCTCGCCGACAGCATTGGCCAAGTGGGCCACCACATCGGCCATCTCTTTAAGAGCCTGGCGGGCGATGTTCTCCGAGAACGGCTGTGCCAAGCGGTAAGCCAATTTCAGGCCCACGAAGTCGATCCGGAGAATGACGTCTTCCAGGTTCGCGCCGCTCTCGTTAGAGTCGACATTCCGAAGCAGGGCCGCAACAAGCCGATAGTCGTGATCGATACCGCTGTGCAGAGCGGCAAAGCGCAATGACGGGGCCGCAGTCGCTAGCGACGCGCGCATCTCGTGGAATTGAAGTTCGTGCGTGTGAGCGATATCATAGGAAAAGTCCTGGCTAGTCTTCGTGCTCAAGATCAGCAACGAAGTATAGCGGAACCAATATACGAGTAGGACCAGTGAAGCGGTCCCGACAATGATTGCTACGGTCATAGGCTTGTTATAAACAGCATAGGCCCGGATCGGCGCGGCGCCAAGAGGCATATCGCGTTCTAAGGCACTTTGCCTCAAGCCCCCCCCAATGGCGCCAGATCGACTAAGGCTTTACCCTGAATGTCATGCCGTCGCCAAGCTCGGTCCCGCTATTGGCGCAGTGCCGCCGGAAGAGAGTCGAATAGGAATCATTGATGTAGTCTTTTTCAGTAAAACCAAGCTCCTCCGCCACTGTGTCGATCCAATGCCCCGCCCCTTCCACTTCAATAAAGACACCGATCGGAGTCTCGTCCAGCGTGACTATTCCCGGCTCGGCGCCCCTGGCAAATTCGGTGCGGAACTTCTCATACCGGTAGGTCGCGTCAAAGCCCAGTCTTGCAAAGATGGCCAACATGACGGCAGCATCGCCGGCCATTGTCTCCACCTCCTCGCGAGACTTGTGCCGCCCTATCGCGGCGGGCCCTTTGTAAGTGACAATCGTCTCGCCGCCCCGCTCGCGAACCCGCAACGCCTCACCACGAGTTCTGAGCAGGCCGGTCTCGGTATCCAGCAGTAGATTTGTCTCAAAGACACGGGCACGAGAGACTTCAAAGCCAGCGCCTTCAATCCGGTGCGCAGCGTCGTCAACCGAGGCGGCGCGCAACTTGATTTCGATTTCTTTGCCAGACTCGCTCACGTCTCATCATATAATTGATTGACTGCACCTGCGGGCGCGTAGCTCAACTGGATAGAGCATCAGCCTTCGAAGCTGAGGGTTACAGGTTCGAGCCCTGTCGCGCCCACCACGCATCGCGTAGAATAGGGCCATGACGACCGTAGCGCCTCAGATCAGCGAATACGAGCCGGAAATCGTTCGCGGCGAAGTAGTGGAGAGAGCCATGCCCGATACGACTCATGCGCAACTGTCCGTTCAACTGGTCCTTCGTTTTGGATCCGCCATTTCTTCTGGCGCCCTTTGGCTCGGTACCGACTTGCGTGTCCGGACTTTGGCCGGCAACTTGAGATTAGTAGACGTCATCGCCTACCGGAATCAACCAACCGCAATCCTGCCAGAGAATCCCCCACTCGCCACAATTGAGATTCTGTCACCGGGCGACCGCTACGACGAGGTCTTCGAAAAGTGCGAGGAGTACGCTCAGTGGGGCGTTGAAAACATCTGGGTAGTGGAACCCCGCCGTCGTCTTCTGCGCGCGTTCGTAAATGGAGAATTGCTGTCTCAACCGGAACTGAGCCTTCCCGCTTATGGCGTCCAGATCACGGTCGAATCGCTGTTCGCCAGGCTGCCAAAGATCTCCTAGACCCGACGTGAACCGGGTCATCCTCCTCGCTCTCGTTAGTCTCCTCCCGTTGCGTGCGGCCGACTGGATTTACTTCCGCTCCGGCCCCATCGAAGTCTGGACCAACGGCGATGACGATCCCGCCCGCCGCGTCCTCGCGCATTTCGACCAAGTCCGCTGGCTGCTCTCTAGGACGCTAGGCCGCCCCGAAGTTACGCCGCTCTGGCCCGTTCGCATCGTTGTCCTAAAACCGGATAAGACCTCGGCGCGCTACCGGACCGCCAACCTGCGCCTGTCGCGCGACGCCTATACCGGCGCTATCGACGCCAAAGATTCCATCCCCGCCCAATGGACTGCCGATCTGCTGCGAGCGCTGATTCACGACGACGTCAAGCCCCTCCCCGCACCCTATGAAACCGGCTTGATCGCGGCCATTTCCACCATGCGTGTGGACTCAAGCCGCATCACTTCAGGTGAGCCCCCAAGCGATCGCAACCGGGATTGGGCGCGGATGCATTTACTCGCTCTCGATCCAACCTACGCGGGCCGTGTGCGGGTGTTCTTCTCGGTGCTGCAACAAGGCGCCCCGGTCGAATCGGCGGCCCGCAACGCCTTCGATAAATCGGAAGAAGATCTGGACAAGCTGGTTGACGATTACCTGGCGGCTGGCCGGTTTGAAACCTTCCAGATCTCAGGCAAGGCTCTGAACCCGGAACGCGACTATCGCTCTTTCCCAGGCCATCCGGCGCGCGCTGAAGTCTTGTTGGCCGACATCCTCACGGGCCCGTCCGCGCAAACCGCGTATCGGGCTTTGTTGAATTCGCGGCCTACCGCCGAAGCGTTCGAAGGCGCGGGGATGCTGCCCGAAGCGATCGCCAAGGACAGCGAAAGCGCCCGTTGCTGGTACGCCTATGCTCTCGCCGAAAAGGATCTGGAGAAATCTCGCGCGGCCCTCCGCAAGGCCATGGAATTAAATCCGCGCTGGGCCGAACCTCATGCACGATGGGCCTCTGGTGAGGCCGATGCGGTGCGCCGCTCCATCGTGTACAAAAAAGCCGCCGAACTCGACCCGCGCGCCACGCCCTATTGGATCGCCGCCGCTGAGGCGCAACAGGAGGCCAAGGATTTCGTCGCGGCCAATCAATCGTGGCGCATGGCGGAGCGCTCGGCGACTGACCCGGCTGAACGCGCCGGCATACAGCGCCGCCGCCTCGAATACGAGCAGCGCAAGCTGGATCTGGAGGCTGCCGAACGCCTCCGCGCGGCCGAGGAAAAGCGCCGCGAACTCGAAGATCTCAAGCAGAAAGCCCTCGCCGATATCCGCGCCGCCGAAGCCCGCGCCAACGCCGGCCTGAAGTTGGACCCGAATCAGAAAGTCGTGGAGTGGTGGGACGGTCCCGCCGGTGTGTCCGTCATCGGAAAACTGGAACGAGTGGATTGCATCAAAGGACCGGCCCGGCTGCTGGTGCGCGATAGCAAAGGGCGGCTCTCGCAGTACAAAGTCAACGATCCGGCAAAAGTAGCCATCACCGGCGCGGGACAACTCACGCTCGCCTGCGGACCACAGCAACCACCTCGCGCTGTGAAGCTGCAAGTCGAGGCCAAACCTGACCCCAAGCTCGCCACCGCAGGCAACGTCATGATGATTGAGTTCCAATAAAAATGCCATCGATCCCGCCGCGCTGGCGCGTGATGTTCGTGTTCGTCCTGGCGTCCGCCCTGAGTTATCTGGATCGCCAGATGCTTTCGGCGCTCGCGCCCACCATCAAAGCCGAATATGGTTTAGATGATCTCCAGTTTGGCTGGGTTGTCTCCACTTTCTCCTTCGTCTACGCTCTCTCCGCCCCTCTGGCTGGGCTCCTGATTGACCGGGCCGGACTCACCGTAGGGATCTGCTCATCCATCGGATTGTGGTCGATGGCGGGCATGGCGACGGGCTTCACGAGCGGCTTCAATTCACTACTGGCGTGCCGCGCATGGCTCGGAATGGCGGAGTCTGGCAACATCCCGGCCAGCGGGAAGACCATCGCCATGTACCTGGAGCCGCGTGAGCGCGCGCTCGGTTCGGGAGTGGGTCAATTAGGAATCACCGTGGGTATGGTGATCTCTCCACTCATGGCCAGTTATGTCGCCGGTCGATTCGGCTGGCGCGCGGCCTTCGTGGCAGCCGGCGCGCTGGGGTTCCTTTGGATTCCTCTCTGGCTCGGCGCCATCCGCGGTGTACCAGTCAGCCCGTCGTCGGCCACACCCGGCTCAAGTTGGGATCTCATCCGGGACAAGCGCCTGTGGGGCTTGGTGGCGGCCAACATGCTCGCCATGACGACGTATAGCCTCTGGAGCAACTGGACCACGATCTTCTTCGTCAACACCTTCGGTCTAACTCAGGACCAAGCCAACTACCGCGTAGCCTGGATTCCGCCGATCTTCGCGGCTTTGGGTGGCCTGTTTGGCGGCGCCATGTCGCTCCGGTTTCAGCGTGGAGGCCTGTCTCTGATTGACGCCAGATTCCGCGCCGCGCTAATCGGTTCGTCCGCCTTACTCGTCACCGCGATCACGCCCCATCTGACCAATTCCTATCTCGCCGCCCTCGCCATCGGGTGGAGTTTTTTCTGGACCGTCGCCTACAGCGCGAACCTGTATGCTTTGCCGATCGACTACTTTGGTCCGGAGCGTGCCGGACAAGGCGTGGCGGCGTTGACCATGGGCTTTGGGCTGCTGCAAACGGTGCTGTCGCCGTGGATCGGCTCCGTCGTTAAACAAGGCGGCTTCTCAAAGGTCTGCCTCGTCATCGCCGTAATGCCGCTGCTGTCCTATCAGGTCCTGAGGCTGACTAGACGGCCCGCATGAGCTTTCGCGCGACAATCAAACGGCTCTGGTTCGGCCTGCGAGGCGTGGACCCTGAAGGGGTTGTCGTCACCTTTGCCACTGGCCCGCCGCCGCTTTCCAACGCGATGCACGAAGAGGTGAAGCGCTTAATTCCGGACCGCCGCCATTTCCTCGTCGAAATGCAGCCCGGCGGGGTTTGGCATCTTTGGCGGCGGCTGCGAAGGCTGTTCGCAGGTATGCGCATCGGCATGGCGCCCATGTTGATCGGGACGGGCCCCGAGTTCGCCTCGCTCCGCCGCGCGGTCTGGCTCTTCGCCCCATCGAAGATTCTGGCTTTCAATCCCCGGCTGGAACGTCATCACCTCTCAGCGCGCTCGCCGCTGTCGAGTGCCCTGTTTGCCTTCGGCGTCCCGCTAGACCGGATTCGTCTGCGCCCGTGGTTCTGGCCGTGGCAAACGGATCGGACCACCGTTGCGCCGGGCCTTCGCGTAATCGCAGGCCGCACCGAATCGCCCGCTCGGGCTCGGGCTGCTATTGTGACCCCCTTTTTCCCTTGGCCGTTGGCGCACGGCGGCGCAGTGCGAATCTACAACCTACTGCGCGAAGCCGCTGTCGAGTACGATATCGATCTCTTTGCGTTCGTCGAGAACGAGTCGGACGCGGACTTCGCCGAACTCGCCAAGTTCTGTCGCCGCCTGATTCTGTTTCCCAAACCGCGCTATCGGGAGCCGCGCTGGTCGACACTTCTGCCGCCTGAAGTTCACGAGTATTGGTCGCCTGAACTCGCGTATCAGCTTGCGCTGCACGCCGCCCCGGTCACTCAGATCGAGTACACACAACTGGCCCTCTATCGAGGCGAGATCATGGTGGAGCACGACATCACGTGGGACCTTTACCAACAAATCTACGACCGCGCGCCGACCACGTCGAATTGGTGGAATTGGTGGAGATGGCAGCGTTGTGAGCGCCGTGCTCTCGCCCGCGCCGAAGCTGTCGTACTGATGTCGGAAAAGGACGCGGCGCTCGCAGGGCATCCCCGCAGCGCCGTCATCGCGAATGGAGTCGACCTCGCGCGGTTTACGCCTTCGCCCGAGCCTCTCACCGGCAATCGGCTCCTGTTCATCGGTTCGCTCCGTCACTTCCCCAACGTATCGGCGCTACGGTTTTTCCTCGAAGAAGTGTGGCCGCTACTGGCAGGCGCCGACTTGACCATAGTGGCGGGACCGGATCCCGAACTGCATTGGCAAGAACCGTTGCCCACTCTCGACCGGGTCACGTTTTTGGGCTACGTCTCCGATGTCAGACCGCTCTACGCCGAAGCCAACGTGGTGATCGTCCCCACGTTGGTCTCGGCCGGCACCAACATCAAAGTCCTCGAAGCTATGGCGATGGAAAGGGCGGTGGTATCGACCTCGAGCGGCTGCGCCGGCCTCGGGCTCGTTCACAGCGAGAGCGTTTGGATTGCGGATGGATCCGAGGCTTTCGCCGAAGGCGTACGCCGCTTGACCGGTGACCCCGCCCTTCGCCGGCGGATGGCAATATCCGCCCGCAGCCACGCCGAGCGGCATTTTTCCTGGCGTGAATTGGGAAAGAAGCAGCGGGAAGTTTGGCGTCACTGGGCGCCTTCGCCCCTGCGTCTTCGGAAAGGCGACGAAGCCGACCTGCCGGGAATCTCAGTAATACAAGCCGCTTCGCCCCAAGCCGCACAATGGCCGCCGCAAGACTATCTGGAGCATTGTCTTCACGTCGCCGAACTCCGTGACGCAGTTGTCGGCTTCGCCGTGACGAGGCGGCTTGCCGCCGGCGAACACGAGTTTCTCAATATCGCTATTTCGCCCCTGTTCCTGCGCCAAAACCTCGGCCAACGGTTGCTCGAAACCGCTCTCGAAGCACTGTCTGGCGCCGTCCATCTTGAGGTCCGCGAGTCGAACCAAGCCGCGATCGCCCTCTATCGTAAGGCGGGATTCTACATGTCGGGCTTGAGACCGGCGTACTACCAGAATCCTACCGAGGCGGGGATTGTCATGACTCTGCAAAAGTGATAGAGTCTGTTTGGGGAACCTATCGTGGATCCCCGGGTACTCAAAGCCAATGAAGGCAACGAAGA
>JAYUSQ010000044.1:0-2730 GCA_043755595.1 Acidobacteriota bacterium
TCACTTTCAGCGGGGTCGAGTCTCTGGGTCGTTAGCGATTGGAAGGAAAAGGTTCAAGCACAATTCAAAGGAGGGTGCTTTGAATCCAAGGCGCCTCCCAAATGAACACCACCGTGGTGGTCGATTCATCTCGGCCATTGTTCAGTCGGACAAGCACCGGGTACCGGTGTCCGCCGCTTAACTCAAACATAAGGCGGATCGACGAAACAACTTGGCTGTCTGAGCGCCGAGTGATCTTTCTTGTCGTTTCCTGTAGCTGGTTTGCGCTTCCCTGTAGCCGGTTTGCGCTTCCATAGATATGCCGCCCCGGCGAAACGAACTCGCGCATGGCGGAGAAGGAGGAAGACTGAAGATGGCGACTGGATCCCTTGCGTTAACGATCACCGATGCTTTGAACGAGCCAATCACCGGCACGCTGGATATCGAATTTAAGCCGGAGAGGTCCGCCAACAGCGGCGCCGGCGGAGAGTCGATGCACTCGGGCAATTTCGATTTGGCCGGGGAGAAGGAGATCACGATAGAAAAGATCGAGTGTCTGGGCGGGCTCGGAACTTTGTATCGCGTCCTGGTCGATGCCAAGAACTATCGCGGCTACTCCTTCTTTCAGCGCATCGTCGAGAACAAAGTGAACAAGTCCTCCGACAACCAGATCCGGCTGGTTGTGAACCCACGGAGAGTCAAGGACATTCAAGCCCTCGCTTTCAATCGCCTCCCCGAGGGGCTTCAGGATTTTCTCAAGGCAGCCAAGCCGATTGTGGACAAGCCGGAAGATGGAGACCTCAAGGGGTTAGCCGGCGCAAAGCTCTACCATGCCCTGGGTCCGCTCCGGAAGGCTGGCTTGTTGAATATCTTCACCAAAGCGAGGCACGCAACGTCGGCCGGTGTCTTTCGATTTCTGGAGAAAGAGACGCTGCTGGTCTTACGGCAGGACCGGCTGTTTTCAATGATCGACCCGGCCGTCGAGAAGGTCCTGGTCGACAAAGAAATATTCAAGACGGCGCCGAACCTGCTCCACAAACCGTTGCCTGGATTCGAGCTCCACCACAGCTTCAAGAGCCGCGACGCTCACGCCAATATTCAGCTCACTCTCCTGCGAGAAACCCAGACGGGGCGGTTGGCGGCCGATATTGATATCGACGAGTCGGCTGGACTCGATCATGGGTTCGAGGTGATCCGCAATACCTTTCAGGGACGAACGAATCCCTACCTGGTGCGAGATTTGCTGGTGCTCAGCGATCCGCAGGAGAAAACACTGGATCCAGGCTACCGGCTCATTTTCGCCTGATTCTCGAATACCATAGGTTCAAATGAGCTTCGAACCTTCTCCCCGCGTCAAGGAACTGCAGGCCAAGCTGCTCGCCTTCTTTGAGGAGCATATCTATCCCAACGAACGGCAATGGACCGAGCAGGTGAACACGGGGGATCGCTGGAAGACGCTGCCGCTGATCGAGGATCTCAAGCTCAAAGCGCGCGCCCGCCACCTGTGGAATTTGTTCCTGCCGGAATCTGAACACGGCTCCGGATTGACCAACCTCGAGTACGCGCCGCTGTGCGAGATCATGGGCCGCGTCAGCTGGGCGCCAGAAGTTTTCAACTGCAACGCGCCGGACACCGGCAACATGGAAGTGCTGGCGCGCTACGGCACTCCGGAGCATCAGCGCCAGTGGCTGGCCCCGTTGCTGGACGGCCGGATCCGCTCGTGCTTTGCCATGACTGAGCCGGCGGTGGCGAGTTCGGACGCCACCAACATCGAAGCCAGCATCGTACGCGACGGCGACAGCTACGTGATCGACGGGCGCAAATGGTGGTCAACCGGGGCAGGCGACCCGCGCTGCAAGATCGCCATTTTCATGGGCAAGAGCGATCCCTCGGCGCCGAAACACAAACAGCAGTCCATGGTTTTAGTGCCATTCGATATTCCGGGCGTTAAAGTGGAACGGATGCTGAACGTCTTCGGCTATGACGATGCGCCGCACGGGCACGCCGAAGTCAGCTACACCAATGTGCGGGTGCCAGCGTCCAATATCTTGCTGGGCGAAGGACGGGGCTTTGAAATCGCGCAGGGCCGGCTCGGTCCCGGCCGCATTCACCATTGCATGCGGTTGATCGGCCAGGCCGAGCGCGCGTTGGAATTGATGTGCCGCCGCGTGAAAAGCCGCGTAGCATTCGGCACAACACTGGCCGAGAAGGGCACGATTCGCGCCGATATCGCCGATTCGCGCATGGAGATCGAACAGGCCCGGCTGCTCGTTTTGAAGGCCGCTCATATGATGGACGTGGCGGGCAACAAGAGCGCGCGCGCCGAGATCGCGATGATAAAGGTGCTGGTGCCGAACATGGCCTTGCAAGTGATTGACCGCGCGATCCAAGCCCACGGCGGCGCCGGCGTCTGCCAGGATTTCCCGCTTGCCTCGTCCTGGGCGCTCACTCGCACGCTACGGCTTGCCGACGGACCGGACGAGGTTCACAGGGAAGCGGTGGCGAAGCTGGAGCTCAAGAAGTACGAGAGCGCCTGACGCCGGCAGGGCTTGGTTAGTTCGTCCGTGGCGGAGCGGGCGGCACCGGCGTTTTGACTGCATTGCGATCATTGGTGCAACCCGCCAGGATCAGACCGGCGAACAGGAGTAGGAGACCGGGAAGCTTTCTCATTCCGTCATTGTAGCGATCATTGCGGGAGCCGCTCCACGGGCTTCCTGGGGCCGGTGAGCCGCATCGGGCTCCACGTGGAAT
>JAYUSQ010000045.1:0-27167 GCA_043755595.1 Acidobacteriota bacterium
ACGCTTGGCACGCTCTTCAACAATACGCCGGTCCTCAGCGCCTGTTGCCCGATCTTCAATGAGCACATGTTCACGGCCAAGGTGGACCACAACTTGAGCGCCAATCACCGCGTGAACGGCTACTTCAACATGAACCACCGTCTCCGCAACAACTCCCCGGGCGGACGCTGGGGAGCGCCTCCCGGACGGCCCACGGGCGTTTATCAGAACCAGTACACGCCTGGCCGCATGGCTCGCACGGCTTGGGACTGGACCGTATCGGGGTCGATGATCAACCACATGGCTCTCGGCTACAACCGCTTTGGCAATCTTAACGAAAGCGTGTTTGTCGATCAGGATTGGGCCAGCAAGATCGGCTTGCAAAACACCGCGCCCACCACCTTCCCCGCCCTCACCTTCACTGGAGCGGCGATTCTGGGCGGAGGCATCGGCGCCAGCAACCGGCTGGGCTCGGAAAGCCGCGGCGGCAGCTACAACGGCTCGACGATTTTCCAGGACGACTTCACCATCGTCCGCGGCAAGCACAATTTCAAGATGGGCATGGAAGCGCGCTTCTACTACTACAACATCCGCAACAAAAGCGGCACAGGCACGTTCAACTTCCAGTCCGTACAGACGCAGCAACCGGGCTTCAACGCCAATACGGGCCATGCGTTCGCCAGCTTCATGCTCGGTGCGGTGAACAATACCGCCCGCAACATCAGCCCCACCAACCCCGGTTTCCGTACGCACACTCCCGCCTTCTATTTCTCGGACGACTGGAAGGTGAACCAGAAGCTAACCCTCAATCTCGGCCTGCGCTGGGAAGTGATTGGCGGCATCTACGAAGTGGCCGGCCGTATGGTCAACATGGATCCCTCCGTCGCCAACCCGAGTGTGGGAAATATTCCAGGCTCACTCGTTTGGGCCGAGGATCAAGGCAAGAAGGGTTTCCAGAATACCAACTACAGGCAGCTTTCGCCCCGCTTGGGCTTTGCCTATGCGTTCTCGCCGAAACTGGTAGTCCGCGGCGGCTACGGCATCAACAACATGGCGCCGGTGGCCAACTTCAGCCTGCCGTCCACCCTGGGCTACAACGGCATCTTGAACCTTACGCCCGCCAACACGGCGCTCGCCAACCCACAGGATCCGGTGCTTTACCTCGACCAACCCTACCCGAGCTTTACGGCGACACTGCCGAACAAGAACCCTGTGCAAGGAAACGGTCAAAACTTGACTTTCATCAATCCGAACGCCACCAAGCTGGGCTATATGCAGAACTACAACATCGGCGTGCAATATCAATTGCCGCTGAACTTCGTGATGGACGTGAGCTACATCGCCAACAAAGGCACCAATCTGATTTCGGGCGGCCTGGACGCTCTGAATCAGGTTCCGGTCTCGGCGCTCGCGCTGGGCGACTCGCTGCTGCAACCTCGCGCCACGAACCCGACCTTGGCGGCGCTCCCCTACGCCGGTTTCACCGGCACCGTGGGCCAGGCCCTGCGCCGCTTCCCGCAGTATCAGAACGTCAACCAGTATCAGTCCAACTTTGGACTGTCTAACTACAACTCGCTCCAAATGACTGCGACGCGACACTTCACCAAAGGCTTTTCGGTGCTGGCCGCCTATACTTTCTCGAAGGCCATAACGGACGTGGTCAACCCGATCGACGGCGGCATCCAAGCGCAAGACGTCTACAACCGGCGCCTGGAGCGCTCGGTGGCCGAGTTTAATTTCCCGCAGTACTTCAAGCTGACGTGGATCGCCGAACTGCCATTCGGCCGGGGACGCCACTTCAACCTGGGCGCGGTGGGCAACGCGATCATTGGCGGCTGGAATGTTACGGGCATTCACAACTATCGGTCGGGCGGCCCGATCTCGGTCAGCATGGGCGGTTTCCGCACCGATGGCATCTTCCAGGGCAATCTGCGGCCGGATTATTTGACCAGCGCCGAGCCGGTGCTCAACACCGGCAGCCTCAACGTGCTCACGCCCGCCAACGGCACGATTCAATACCTGAACCCGGCTGCCTTCCGCGCCGTACCGCTCACTCCGAACGGCGTCCCGACGCGGCTCGGCACCGCACCCCGTTTCTTGCCGAACGTGCGTGGTCCACACTTCTACGGCGAAGATTTCGGCATCGAAAAGCGTTTCGAATTCGGCGAGAAACGCGCTATTGAGATCCGTGCGGACGCGCTCAACGCGTTCAACCGGGCCGGCCGCGGTAACCCGGTCACCGACGTGACCAACCCGCTGTTCGGACGCATCACGGGTCCGCAACAGGGTCCGCGCAACGTGCAGTTGTCGTTGCGGTTCGACTTCTAAGATCCTTGTGAAGTGGCTGGCTGCATTTGCCGCTGCCGCTTCGGCCTGGGCGGCGGATGATTGTTCCGGCCTGGTGGAAGCGGCGCGCGCGGCTTTTTCGGGCAAGCAGTATCAGTTAGCAGCGGGCAAGCTTGAGCAAGCGCTCGGGTCTTGCCCGTTGCGCGTTTCGCTTCTCCTGGACTTGGCCAAGGCGCGCTTCATGGCGCAGGAGTTTGAGCCGGCCAGCGAAGCGCTGACAAAGTTACTGGCGGTTGAGCCCCGGAACGCGGCGGCTTTGAAGTTACAGGGCGACACTCTGTACTTACTCGGGCGTAGCCAGGAAGCCGAGAAAGCTCTGGTTCTGGCAGCCGAGTTGGATCCTGCCAACCCTGAACCGAACTACGCCCTGGGCCGTATCTATTACCAGCAAAGCCGGTATGACGAGTCCATTGCGCGGCTAAGCAAAGTGTTGGAACTCGATCCGAAATCTTATCGAGCCTACGACAACCTGGGTCTGGCGTATGAGGGGCTGAACGACCTACCCAAGGCGCTTGAGAACTACCGGCGCGCCATGGATTTGAGCGCCAACGCGACTCCACCCTACGACTGGGTTTACGGCAATATGTCGAACCTGTTACATAAGTCGGGCGATTACAAGCAAGCCTTCCAATTCGGCGCCGAAGCTGCGCACCGGAACCCGAATTCGGCCCGGAATTTCTTCCTGACCGGGCGGGCGCTGGCGAAACTGGAACGTTGGGAACTGGCCGCCAAGTGGCTCGGGCAATCGGTAGCGCTTGATCCAAAGTATGCCGAAGCTCGCTATCAATACTCGATGGCGCTCCGTAAGCTTGGCCGTGGCGTCGAGGCCGATGAGCAACTGGCGGCTTTCCGGCAGATCGATACGGGGCGGACGCGCGACCGCCGATAGCCAATCAATTAAAGAAAATTGTCTCGGACTCCGATCTCTATTAAGATCACCTGTAGGACTAAACGGAGATGCACGCCGCCAATCAGCTTCGCTTCCTGGCCGGTTTTTACTTCAGTCCGGCCCGGACGGCTAGCCGTGTTCTTGACGAGGGCAGTTGGTGGGCCGCCACGTTGCTGGCCGCCGTGATGTGTCTACCTTTCGCGGTCCTTATGTCTAACCCGCAGGCGTGGCAGATGTTGCCGATGCTGGCCTCCGAACTGGGAACTTACCCACCCGAACAATTGGAGGCGCTCATGAAAGCCCAGGCGGCTTTTCGTGCTCCCGAGCACGGTGTTATGGCCATCCGTCTCGCTTCCTCGCCGTTTCAGGTGCTGCTTCTGTTGGCGGCCTTCTTTGCTCCGGCGTTGATCTGCGCGGGGACTTGGGCGGCGCGTCAAGCGGGCAGCTTCAGCTTACTCATTCAGCGTGATTTCGGCGCTGCGTGTACTGGGGTGTTGATGGCCTTTGCCGCGTCGCACGCGCCGCTGGCACTGGCCGGCGTTTGGTTAATCAATCAGCCGATGCCAGCCCGGCAAGCGGGGATCGGTCTGGTCGGGGACGTTTGGATAGGTTGCCTGATTGTGTTGATCGTCTTTGTGGCTTTTCTCGCGCAAGCTTTGTGGGGCGTGACGATCTGGGCGGCTGCCGTGTGCGCGGGGGCGGGGCTGGCCGCCATGGCGAGCGGCGTTTGGATGTATCCGTTTCTCCGGCCGATCCTGTGGATGTTCGCGTCTCCGTGTCTCCTCTACTATGCGTGGGGCGCTTCGCAAGGCAACCTTTGGGCGATCGGTAATGCCTTCCGCAGCCGCGGTAATCTGCGGCGTCAACTGGAAGCCGAAGCGACCAACCCACACGACGCCGATGCGCAATATCAGATCGGTCTCCTGCTTTCGCAGCGCCGCCAATACACCGAAGCGATTCAGCGCTTCGAACGTGCGGTGAAGATCGACGCCGACTTCGCCGAAGCGCACTTTGAACTAGGCAGAGTGGCTCGCCAACAGAACCGGTTGACGGAGGCCATCGACTATTTGAACCGGGCGGCGCGTCTAAACGACAAGTTACAACTCAACGACGTATGGCGCGAGATTGGCGCGACCCATCTGGCTGCGGGGCAGTTGAATGCGGCGGAAACGGCGCTGCGGAAATTCGTCGATCGCCGCAGTCACGATCCCGAAGGGCTCTACCTGCTGGGTGAAGTGCTGCGCGTATCGCATCCGGCTGAGGCACAGGAACTTTATCAACGGGCCGTTGAATCGGCGATCGGCGCGCCTGCGCATGTGCAACGCGAGGCGCGACATTGGGCTTCGCTGGCTAGCAAGAGGCTGGTGCGGTAGAAGGATTCGATTCATTCATTGGCCGCCGATGAACGCGGATGAAAGCCGATAAGACTCAGACCCGTTGAACGTGTTCCGGGAGTGGCATGACTAGGGCTCCGGCCAGGTCGGACTGCAAAGATCGGACAGCGAGCCTTGCCCGGCGGGCACGGCCGGTTTCGATGAGAGGCGAGGGGCGAGCGGCGCCGTCGATGGAGCCCGTGCGTGAGGCGCGTTCGTTCTGAAGGACTTTCAATTCTTTGAGTGCCAGTTGAAAAGCCCGCTCATGGCGCGACGTGTAGGTGGCGAGGGTCTTGAGGGCAGCTCTTGTTTCGGGGTTTTGGAACGGATCGGGCGAGGAGCCGAGGAGATTGGCTTCGTTTATTCGACAGCGGCGAAGGTTCCATTGCGAGTGCAGAATCGTTTCAAACAAAAGAGTTTCGAGTTCGCCTTCGGGCGCGAGTTCCGTTGAGAGCGCTTCGCGGAGAGACGCGAAGATAGCGGCTTCTTCCTCATCGGCGATGTGGATTTGGCGCGAGCAGAGACCATGCACGCGCGCGTTTTGAGAAGAGCGGGCTTTGCCGTCTTCAGAGACGGGCCCGGTGGACCGGCGGGCATTGGCCCGGTTGGCTTCGATTTGTTCGGGGGAGGTTGACGGGTTCATGTTGTTCTCGCAGCAACCGGAGAATAACAGATGAGGTCCACGAGGGCGGCAGGGAGGTTACGAGTAAGTGGCTTGGAATGAGGGGGAAGAAAAATATCTCCGACGTGTAAATTGGTTACGGGCCAACCGTGACGTCAGAGGATAAACTGTTGTCGAGAGTTTATCGACCATGAGTTACGAGTCCACCTCCGGGAACGAACACCGCAAGACTGGGCGCAGAGGTTTTCTCTCTGGCTTGTTTGGAGCGTGGCTGTCATCGCAGGCGGCTGCACGAGTTTGGGCCAGTGACAGCAGCGCCTCCAAATGCGCAGAAACGGGTAGTGAGCCATGGTCGCGATTTCGCGGACCGGAAGGTTCTGGCCGGGCGCTCGGAAGTGGCTACCCAATTCGATTCGGACCAACCAAGAACGTTCGGTGGCGGCGGCCGTCTCCGATGGGAAAGTCCTCGCCGGTACTGACCGCGCGACACATATTCCTGACATCGGAAGCCGCCGGACAACTCAAAACGATCGCCGTCGATCGCAACGACGGGAAGACGATTTGGGAACGATCCATCTCTCGCGTCCGCAACCAATACAGGCATCCACTGAACCATGCCGCCAGTTCTTCGGTAGTTACCGATGGCGAAAATGTTTATTCGTACTTCGGTGATTTCGGGATCGTATCTTACAATGCCAAGGGCCGCGAGCGGTGGACGACGCGCATCGAACCTCCATCGAATTTGTGGGGGGATGGCGCCTCTCCGATATTGACCTCCAAAGCCGTGGTGTTGCCGTTGGGTGGCTTTTCTGGATCGGGACTCGCCGCATTCGACAAAAGGAACGGACGCAAAATCTGGGAGGTTCAAGGTCCTCCATTCACTCTGAATTATTCGACGCCGTTCCTGCGGGCGGTAGGCGGAGGGCGGTGCGAAATCGTCGCGGCGGCGCCTAACTTATTAGCTGGATATGACCCGGAGACCGGTGCGCGCCGGTGGAGCGAGAAACTACCAACCGGGTCGCTAATCGCCAGTCCAATTCTCACCGACGACGACGCGGTGATCACGATGGTCTATTTGGCCGAATCGCAGCCGCCGTTTCCCGATCAAAATGGCGACGGCGTTGTCACTACGGCCGACATCCCGGCGGATCCCAAGGAGTGGCAGCAAACCAGAATTCTTCAGTTGATGGCCGCTGAATCTGGAAACGGCGACGGGATAATTTCCCTGGATGAGTGGAGTCAATTTTGGACGGCAGTGCAGGGAACTCCCGTGGTGAACTCGACTGGCATCGCGGCATCCGGCTTGGGGAAGGGCGTCCAAGGGTTGCGGTGGTCGCACACCAGAGGCGTAGCTCGTGTCCCAACGCCGTTGTTCCACAATGGCATCGTGTACTATGTCAACAATGGCGGTATTTTAACCGCACTAAGCTCCACTAGCGGGGCGATGGTGAAGGTAGGACGGCTGGAAGGGGCATTGGACAGTTACTATGCTTCGCCGGTGGCGGCCGATGGATTGATTTACCTGACTTCGGAAACCGGCAAGGTCGTTGTCGTGCGAGCGGGCGCCGATTGGGAGATGTTAGCGTGCAACGATCTGGACGAGCCATGTTATGCCACGCCAGCCCTCTCGGATGGCAAGATCTTTGTGCGGACGTCGGAGTCGCTTGTCTGTTTCGCCTCGGGGTGAGAGACTTCAAAGCAGGTCGCACCACTGAGGCTCTGGGAGCGCGTTAGAGCATTCTCAGTTTAGGTGTAGAGCGCTTCCTTGCGGTCGCGCCTCGGTACGGAGCCGCGCGCGTAAGCGAGCTGTACTCTATAGAAAATCTGAAACCGCTCTAGTTCACGGGAAAACACGCTTCGAAAACGCCGCGCGCGTCGTTGGGCAGATTAGCGAAAGGGAAGGTCACGGTCTCGCCGGGGAACAACTCAGTGATCGTCAACGAATTGGCGGGCAGGGGTAAGCCGGGCAGCATGACCGCAGCCCGCCCATGTAATATCGCTCCGCTGCCGTTGCCCATTTTCTCGCTGCCTTCGACGAGGTATTTGACCGGCGTGTTCCGGTCGACCGCGGCCAGCAAGCTTCCGCTTTGCGGCACTGGCGACCACGCCAATTGCAGGGATCCTTCTTTGGTGGCGGCGTCGCAAGATACGATCAAGCGGTACGCCTCCGCTTCGCCGGGGCTCTTCGCCGAGGGCAACTCCCGGAGGATGCTGGCGGTGAGTTTGTCCTTGGCACGCTCGACGGTCCACTCGGCGGCTCTCGCCGATGCCACCGCGAAGGCGTGAATCAAGGCGTCGATCACCGCTTTCTCCGGGGTTGGAATGCCGGCGGCGCCCATCGCTCCGCCCTTCATCTTCCGGTTGACCACGGCCGTCGCAGTTGGATCTTCGCCGGCTTGGCTTGTCACCTTGAGCGACACGCCGCCGGTTAGTTTGCTGAGTAACATCGCGGTCAGGCTGGGGGCCGCTTGAGCTGCATCGAAATGTTCGAGGGACAGGCCACCATTCCTGGCGGCCTCGGTGTGACAGACGGCACAATACTTTTGCACGAGAGCGTTCTGTTGGGCGGCGGGCATAAGTCCGGCGGCGGGAGTTGAAGTGGCAAACAACCCGGCCAGGGCTGCGGCCAGGAGCGCGGTTTGAAAGCGGTGCGAGTTGGGTAACGCGGGAGACATCGTATTGGGCTTCTGGCAGACGACTCTATTCTACGATGACCGAGTCTTGCTCGCTTTTAGCTTTTGACGCAACGACACTACGGCGCAAAGAAGACGACCGAGAGGGACTAAAAGAGGCCGTTAAGAAATAACCTTTCCAGTTGGTCCCTCCTACGAATCGGGGACCGCTCCCTTGCGGTCACGGCTCGGTAAGATCGAATTGCACTTATCGAGCCGTCAAGCAAGGGGAAGGGGCTAACGCGAATAGCAGTGGCAGGTAGAGTAGCGTGTTACTTCCGCACGATCACCTCGCGAACGGCATCGCGTGAGAGGAAAAACTTCACCGACGCGAAGCGCTCGAAGATTCTTTCGACGCTGCGGTTGGTCAACATGTGGGCGGCGGGGCGGTGGCCTTTGGGATGAATCGAAAGAGTGCGCGTGTCGGCGATACGGAACGATTGCTGGAGCGTCGCTTGTTCGCGGATGTCGGCGCGGAAACAAACTAACATGACGCCTCCGGGACGCAGCACGCGATGGAGACGCTCGACGACCGGCTCTACGAGATGACGGGCCAGATACTCCAGCGAATTCCAGACTAAGATGGCGTCGAAGGTTTCGGGCTCAAACTGGAGGATGGCGTCCAGGAAACGAGCCGAGAGTGTGACGTCGGCCTGGACGACCGCCGGATCGCCCGGGCCGAAGACGTTGTCCACCATGCCGAGCACGTCTTCGAACGTGAGGCGATGGCCGAGCCCGATGATTTGCGTGACGTTGGCTTGCGTGAATTCGCCGAGGTCGAGCACCTGCCGCTGGCCGGTCGGCTGAAGGACGTCGAAGAGCTGTTCAAGCCCGGCGCTCGGCCGCAGATGTTCGCCAGGAGAGGGTTCAGGCAGCACGGGTCAAACTTGAGTTAGTTACCGTTTCGCCTCGGTCCCGGCGGCGGCGGGGGTGGCGGCCTGCGGATTGGACGAAGGCGCCGGGGCGGCGGTCTGCTGCTGCCTGGCGGGCGCGGGCTTGGCTTCGGGCTTGGTGATGTCGATGCTGCCCTTGAAGAAGGCGCCATCTTCGATCACGATGCGCACGGTGCGGATGTCGCCGACGAGCTTGGCGTCCTTGCGGATCTCGATTTTCTCAGTGGCTTCGAGATTGCCATGAATCGTACCCAGGACGACGATTTCGCGCGCTTTGATGCCGGCCACGATTTTTCCGTTCGGGCCGACGGTGATGCGGTTTTCGAGCATCTCGACGGAACCTTCGATTTCACCATCGATGAACAGATCTTCGCGGGCGAACAACTGTCCCTTGATGACGACGGACTTGCCGATGGAAGCCGTCCGGCTGCCGGAGCTGTTCATGGATCCAGTGGCCGGGCTCTCATACTCGGGGTTGCGAGCGGGCAGGGTGGACAACGGAATCCCCTCACGGGCCAGCGTTGAGGGGGCCGGGGGTTGGCTGGTTGGGACCGGTGTCGATGATTCTTCCTTACGGCGATTCCACATGCGCGCTCAAACTCCTTGCTTTTCGGTTGATTCATGGTAGCAAACCGGCGCAATCGAGAGTCCAGGGAATCTGTGATAATGAGGGCGTGGCAAAAACGAGAGAGCTGGAAGCGCAACTGGTACGCGGCGAGGCCCAGCTTCGTCTCTTTCAGAAAGTAAGCCGGCTGACAGCGAAGGCGGCCGGGTTACGCGAAGCGCTGGAGTCGGTGGTGAGGCAGGCGGCCGAGTATCTCCACGCGGACTCTTGTCTTCTCTATCTACTCGCCAACGCCGACCGATTGGTGCTGTGTGCGGCATATGGTTCCAACCCTGCCGCGATTGGGACGGTGCAACTACGATTGGACGAGGGATTGACGGGCTGGGTGGCGCGTGAGCGGCGGCTGGTGGCAATTTCGAGCGAGGCCTACCAGGATCCGCGGTTCAAGTTTTTCCGCGATCTGCCTGCAGACCGGTATGAGTCGTTTCTCTCGGCTCCTTTGATCGCCCGCAATCGTGTGGTGGGGGTGATTAACCTGCAGCATCAACTCCGGCACGCGCACACCGGCGAAGAACTTGAAACGATTACCACGCTGGGCGAGCAGGTCGGTGCATTGGTGGCTTTGGCGACTTTGGGGGCCGATCGGCTGGCGGGCTTGGATCTGGCTGAGTTTGCGTTGGGAGCCGCCACGACCGCCGCTGCAAGGAATTAAGCGACACGTGCGAATTAGAGTCCTGCTCGCCCTGACGGCCGGCGTGCTTTCGGCGCAGAGACCGCTTCCCGTCAACCCTCCGACCGCCCCGTTGCAACCGGTCGCTGCCTCGAGTGGCGCGTCGCGATTGTTGCGCTGGAAGATGGCTTATCTCTACGACGAGGACGCTTCCTCGCTGGTGCTTCACGACATCCATTTCCCCAGTTCGAAGTGCGCGTTTGCGCTCGGCACGCAGATCACAAGAGGCAAGGGGAAACCGGTGGCGCTGCGGTCACTGGATGACGGAAAGACCTGGTCGCTTTCGCCTCTGAAGCATCACGGCAGGAGCGCGTTTTTCCTTAGTGACCGGCTGGGATGGGTGGTGACCGAAGACGGTCTTGCGCGTACGAGCGATTGCGGCGGCGTTTGGGAGCGGGTAGGCCGCGAAATGGGACTGGCGCGCGTCTGGTTCCGCGATGAAGCGCTGGGTTGGGCCGTCGGGGCTCCGAAAAAGGCACTGACTACGCGCGATGGCGGGAGGACTTGGACTAAGCTGACGCCGTCCAATAATCCTACTTCGAATGCGGAGCGCAGTGTTTATGCGTGGGTCGAATTTGCGAACGACAAATTCGGCGCGATCGTTGGATGGCATACACCGCAGCGCCGGGACGCCCAGTTTCCCGTATGGATGGATCCGGAGTCCGCGCAATCCCGCCGTCAGTTTCCCGCGTTGACGTTGATGCTTCAGACGTTGGATGGGGGGGCGGCGTGGAAAGGCTTTACCGTTTCGTTGATGGGCAGAATGACCCGCTTACGGCTGGCTCCGCCGGGCGGGGGGCTGGCGTTGATCGAGTTCGATGAATCGTTTGAATACCCGTCGGAGGTCTACCGTTTGGACGCGGGCGATAAAGAGATTCGACGCGTGTACCGGCACAAAGAGCATGCGGTGACGGATATGGCGATGGCGCCGGATGGATGGTCTTATCTGGCGGGAGTTCAAACGCCAGGTACGATTCGTTTGCCGGTGCCCGGCAAGGTTAAGATCCTGCGCAGCCGGGACGGTTCGGTTTGGACCGAGGACCCGGCGGACTATCGCGCCACGGCCAATCGCGTCTACCTGGCAAAGTCGCCGGATGGAAAGCTGATAGCGGCGACCGACACCGGGATGATTTTGCGGCTGGAGTAGGTTCAGCTTTAGGCTGCGATGCAACTCGGAATTTGCCACTCGTCCCGCCAGCGTTCTCTGGCGCAAGCGCTAGCCGGACGGCTTGAACGAAATCTGGGAGTGCGGACGCTGCCGATTGAAGACGATACGGTGGCGGTGTGCTTCACGTGGGAGCAGGCATCGGCGTCGGACGCGGTGCTGCTGTTGTTGGATGCAATCTCGGCTCCGGGGCCGGTGAAGCGTGGCGAATGGGCGAGCTTACTTGAGCATGCCGGCACGCCTCCGGTCGCGTCGATTCGTCTTGAGCCGTGCCATTTCCCAAAATTGCTGGAGCGTGGACCTCGGTTTTTAGCGGCGGCCGATGCGCTGGAAGCCGAGCGCTGGGTGGAGCGTTGGCTGGTGGAACTGCTGCTGCGTCGCGACGAGGCTGGCATGCTGGCGGCGGCTACTGCGGCGTCGGTCGAGATCCCGGACGAGTGGTGGACGCGCCTAGTGGATAGACCAGGCGATTGTGTGACGGCTGCCGCCGAACATATCGATGCCGTACAGGCCTGGGCGCGTGAGGCGCGGCGGCACTTTCAAGGGGTCTTCTGGATTGGGTGCGAGCATCGGCCGCCGGTGGCGATTCTCGATGAGATCGCACACTGGGCGCGTGGCGCGACACGGCTGCTGTTCATTTTGATTCATGCTTCGGGAGAGCCGCTGGATCTTCCGGCTGGCCGCCATTCTTATCTGGTGCTGACGGGTTCGCCGCCCGTGCTGGAATCGGACGACGGTTTGGCTCCGTGGGTGGGCGCGTGTCAGTCTTCGGGTTTTCCTGGAGTCATGATGGACTTGCTGGGGCGGCGACCCGATGAGTGGGCGGGCTTAGTCGTGGCGCTTGACCGGGAACGCGGGTGGTATCGTCCGCTGGGCCGCTACGTCACGAATCGAAGAGCGAGGCAGCGGCATTTGGAGGCGCTGGGCAAGGCGTTTGACCATTGGCGGCTGAAGACGGATCTGTGCCGGCAGTTACTGGGGGAAGCGACCGCCGCCCTACGCTACGGCTTTGAGAGCAACAGCCCGATCGCCCGCCAACTTTGCCTTGAACTGGCGCTTTTTCTGCAAGCCGAGAAACGCAATCCGGAGGCCGTGGGGTGGCTCCGCGTGTTGGAGGAGGAATCCGCGCGGCACTCGGACGTGGCTACCGAGCGCCGCGCCCGTAACGAAATCTCGTGGCTGGTGGACGACTCCGGGACCGCGCTGGCAGAGGCCACGCCGGTCGGCGAACAGTTGGGCTTCGACTTCGGGTCTTGACGGTTTGCGAGCCACAGCGTCCCAAAAAAAGTCAAAACAAAACTGTAATCCACCGTTTTATCCACAACATTTCCACAGCATTGGCAGTTTATCTATATGAAAATAAAAGGGATATTTGGTTGGTATTGCTGTGACCAAGTGAGGATATTTCCTTGACGAAGAGCGGAAATAGTAGCATCATGAAGGCGGTTCCAAGAAGGTTTACGGAACAGCGAGTCCACGAAAGCGTAGCGAACCGGGGACGATGATCTGCGGCCTTGATCGGGCGGCAGGGAGCGAACGGGGATCGGGCGCAATTTGAAGACAAGTCAACAGGCGGCCCAGTGCTTCGAGCACAACGATCCCGAGGGTGTGAAAACGACCCGGAGGGGAGTGAGAAAGCATCGGACAGCTTGTGACGTGAGCGTCTACTGGAGAACGGGTCGCGCCCCTTTCGAATGCGCGGTCAACGGCTTTAAGCAGTGCTGGCGTGTTGGCGAGGAAATAGGTTGGGAGCTTTGACCCGGCCGTGGGAGTTTCCGTAAGGGGATGCCCGCTGCCGGCGAGCGAAAAGCCGTTTCTGAGCCGCTGATTTCGCGAGGGACGGCTTGCCGGCGCGTTTTATCGCCATGAATCGGTTTCGGGTCGAAAGACCCCTAGCGAGGAGCGGTCGAGCGACGCCCTGGCCGCTCTGGCGCCATGTTCAGGCCACGCATCCTGGCCGGAAGAACGAGCTGTCACCGGGATCGCCTGGAACCATATTTTTTGTTCTCGCCGGAATCCGAATGTTTGACCGATGAGTCTGGTATTCGGGCTATGTCAAATACAAGGATTCTGCTGGCGGACGATAATCGCGTTAGTCAGCGAGTGGCTGAAGCGATGCTGCATTCACTGGGGCATGAGCTAATTGAAATCCGAGGCAATGGGCGGGAGGCACTCGACGCCTGTTTGTCCGGGCACTTTGATTTGGTGTTGATGGACGGCTACATGCCTGTGATGGACGGGTTTGAGGCGGCGCGTGAAATACGGCGGCTGGAGCGCGGGCGGCGCACTCCGATCATTGCGCTGACCGCTTCGTCGCGGAGCGGCGACTGCCAACGGTTTCTTGACGCCGGGATCGATTCCTATCTGGAGAAGCCAGTGAGCCTGGAGCAGCTCTCGGCGGCGTTGGCGCGTTGGTTGCCGGCTACGGTTTCAGGAACAGGTTAGACCGCGGGCGTGGCGGAACCGACGATCAGCGACAAAACCGAGCACGATGAGCCGCGTCTGGGCTCAAGATCAGGAGAACTATACTCAATAGGGGTATGATCCAGACAAGTTTCACCGTAGCCGACTTCTTCTGCGGTGCGGGTGGACTCTCGCTCGGACTGGAAGCGGCAGGTTTCAAGGTGCTCTGTGCATTCGATTGGGAGAAAGCCGCTGTCGAAACCCACAGAACAAATCTCGGAGATCGCGTGGCGCAGCGCGATCTCTTCGAACTGGTGGAGACTCCACTGGTCGACCTAGTGGCCGGAGGCCCCCCCTGCCAGGGGTTTTCTTCCGCCGGTATGCGGAAATCGGGCGATGATCGGAACAGTCTTGTGAGTTGCTTCGCAAAACAAATCCGCGCAGTCCGACCGGCCGCTTTCGTGTTTGAGAACGTTGAGGGCTTTCTGACGGCCGAAGACGGCAAACACATCTTCGAGTTACTGGAGCCGCTGATATCGGAAGGCTACCGAATCCATCTTCGCAAGGTCAACGCCGCCAACTTTGGCGTACCCCAACACCGGAAACGCGTTCTCGCTATCGGCGGGCTTGGGTGGGACCCGACATTTCCGGAGGCGACCCATACGGCGTTTGGCGCGCCTGGAGCTGGTCTAGCCGCTCGCCATCTTCCCCTCACACAAACGGTTGAGGAGGCACTTTCAACCCTTCCGGCTGCATCCCCCAGGCCGCCTGGGGCAGTTCAGGGCCACTGCTTCAAGCCCCTGGAGGGGCTCGATCTTGAACGGGCGCTCGCGTTGAAACCCGGTGAGACGATGCGGGACTTGCCAGAGGACTTGCACCACGAGAGCTATCGGCGCCGGGCCTTCCGCCGGGTAATGGATGGCACGCCCACCGAACGCAGGGGAGGAGCGCCTGCGGGTGTACGCCGGTTGCGCGCGGACGAGCCGAGCAAGGCAATTACAGGCGGAGCACGTTCGGAATTTCTTCATCCCAGTGAGCACAGGTCGCTCACGATTCGCGAATGCGCCAGCCTCCAGACGTTCCCCACCGGCTTTGTGTTCGTAGGTACGCCATCGGAACAAGGTCAGTTGATCGGCAACGCGGTTCCGCCGCTCTTGGCGAAAGCGATCGGCGATGCACTGCTGAGAGACCTGAAGTCATGCGATCGGGCCGCTCAGAAACCCGGAACTTTACTCTCGTTTGTGCCCACGCTCTCCGAGGGCGCCAGCCCTGTCTTGCGTAGGGTGTCCAACAGGGTCCGGGACATGTTCCAGCGCAGTTCGATGCCTGAGCAGGAATTGCTTTGGCGCTAAGCAAGGCTCAACAAACGCTGGTGGCGAAGGTGAAGGCCGTTGGCAACAGCGGAATGGCTGTATCTATCGATGATGATGTCTGTGCTTACTTGCTGAGCGTAATCGTTCGCGACCTCGGGTTAGAGGCTTCCTTCCCCGAACTCTCAGCTATCCCCTTATCTTTTTTCCGGACCATTCCGGCCGGAACTCTACGAGTTGAAGGCCTGGATTTCTTCGCCCTGTTCGAACGGTTGCTCGGTCTTCGCGAAGATGCGGACACGTATTTCGCCTGTTTGGCAACGCTACACAAGGCCAGACTTAAGTACGAAAGAATTCTCCAGGCTCAGCCGCTTCCAACGATTGACCAGGTTGGACCCCGTGGTCTACTTCAGTACGGCAGTCTCTCCCCGGGGGCCCTGGCTGCCTTCCTGTTTTGGCGAAAGTGGATCTTCGACATTCAGGCCAGGAAACCGGATATCTCTTTGAGCCGATTATCGCGAGTGCAATTGGAGGGATACCTGTGAGCGCTAGCCGCAGCCCCGTGAAGCGGCGAGGAAATGGAACCGGGCGACAGGTCGATTGCATTCGGGCCGTGGGCAAAGAAGCTTACGAGATCAAGCTTCGCGTCACTATCGCGGCGTCGGGGCAGGGCCGATGGCGAGAAGAATTGGATTTTCCCACGGATTGCCAGGCGAGCGGATATCGTCCGGTTTTGGTAGTGCTTGATCCGACACCAAATTCAAAACTCGCCGAACTGCAAGAAGCATTCACCCAGGCCGGCGGCGATGCACATATCGGCCCAAATGCTTGGAGGCATTTGGAATCGCTTGCGGGCGACACCATGGCGGCGTTCTTGAAAACCTATGTTCACAAGCCTATCGATGACCTGCTCAAAGACTCGCCGGATTCTCTTCCAGATATTAAGTTCAGCTTACGTGACGATCGGTTTACCGTCGAAGTGATGGGCGAAACACTCAGCCTGCCCCGTCGAATTCAAGCGGAGTTAGCTTCGCCTGACGGCGAAATTCCGGACGATTTAGACGAGGCCGCCCTGGCCACTTAGCGCAGCTTTAGTTCATTTGTAGCCCGCTCGGTCACCCGTCGCGGCCCCGTTACGAAGTGGTGAAGAAACGGCCCCAGAGTCCGTCGTCATACCAGGAATCGACCGTTAACGGCCGGACGCGTTCGGAAGCTTGATCCTCGGCGCCTTTGGCCAGCGGTAGACCAAGATGCGCGGCCCAAGCGGTCACGTAGCGCTCAAACGAAGCTTCGATCGCGGTGTTGGTTGTTTTCGGGTAGACCGGATAGCAGACTAATTTGGCGTCGTCACTAATGCCTACGACTTGGCGCGCGACGAAGCGGCCTCCGGCGCCGCGGGCGAACACTACGCGCTTGTTCACGTCGAGCAGAATGGCAACGGCGGCGTGGGCGTTGTCGCCGCCGGCGGCAAGGCATGAGCCGACGTAGGAGCCGAGTTTGAGGATCTCAAGCGGGTCGCGCTCGACGCCGAAGGTGATCTCGTTTTCTATGGCGACGGGCGGCTCAAACCAGCCTTCGAGGTTGAAGCCTTGACCGTGACGGGCGAGCCATTGGCGATTGACGCCGTGTTCGAGACGCACGTCGCGTCCGGCGGCGAACTGGCGGAGAAAGCGGTTCAAGGGCCGGCGATTCTTGCGCAAGGTGGAGCGGAATAGTTCGGTGTGCTCGTCGGCGTCTTGTGTTAAAGCCGTCTTGATCGCTTCCTGCAGCCACCACATTTGGAGGAGCGGGAGCTGCTCGGCGAGGCGCTGAGCGACGTCGCGGATCGACGCGGGCTTCAGCGGCTTGACGCCGGAGAAGTGTTTCTCCCAGGTGGCGAAATCGGGAAGGCGGCGCGCGAGTGGCGCGTGGGATTGCAGCAGGCGGTCAAAGCGGACAAGCCAATCGGCAGAGCCATCGCCGGCTGCGAGGGGTTGAAACAACGGCGCGGCGGCGGCTTGGTTCAAAATATTGCGAGCGCGCCCATGGCCGCAACCGGCCAGCGACACGCAGGTGTCGATGAAGTGCGCGGGTGCGGCGGCGAGCCAGGAAAAGGCTCGAGCGGCGCAGGCTGCGATGGCGTACCCGCCTCCTTCGAGACGGCGCGCGGCTGCGTAGCTGTGACTGGCTTTGGCGAGCCGTTTCACGGTAGCGGTGGGCAAGCCGAGCACGGCATCGTGGAATGAATCGGGGAAGTATTCGGCCCAGAGGATTAGTTCGAAAGACGCGGACTCAGTTGCGTCCCATTGGCGCAGCATGGCGGGAATTCGTGCCGCGCCGAACGCGCCGAGCGCCCAGCGCAATTCGGAATAACCCTTGGCGAGAAAGTGCGCGCGCGGGGTTGGCGGCATCGCGGCCAAGGCGGCCAGGAAGGCGACAGCCATCGATTCGCTTTCGGAGTCGCTGGCGAAGTGAATCACGACGGCCCTTTCCTCGGCCGTGAGAGCTTCCCATTCGGGCCGGCAGAAAAATCGGTAGGCTTCCGGCCCTCTCCCGCAGATCCGAAAGGCGTGGTCCAGAGTCGAACCCCGGGTGAGGCCGAGGCTGTGCAATTGACGATACGGGAAGAACAACCCGGCGGCAGGAGCATCGAGCGGAACGCGCGAGCCCGGTACGAGGCGCAACTCCAGCCACGCGGCGATGAAGGGCGCGGGGCAATCTTTGCGCAAGGCCTGAATGATGCCGCCGGCGTTGGCCGCGACGAACGCGGGCGAGTGGTGTACGACGGCTTCGTGGAGAAGCGCTTCGAAACCTGCCGGGATTGGTTGGCCGATTTCGCCACTCCGGTCCAGCCAACGAATCAAGCCTGGGCGGTGGGCACGTGGCAGGCTCACCAACAGATTGAGCCACGTCTCATTGAGGCTTTCGCGGCGTAGCCAATCCCCGATCAACCGCCGCGAGTCATGGCAACGGTGCAATTCCAATGCAAAAAAATAGAGCAAGAAACGATAGCGGCGCGCTGGCTCCACGCCTGCGGCGAATGAATCGACGCTGTTCGCGCCCATAGTTTTCTCCTTGACTGTCGAGACGCAACTACACCTAATCCCTCGTGGGGATCGACGAATGGCAGCGACAGAAAAGCCGGTTAACTAGAGGCGGGAAAATACACGACGCCCGTGTCTTCCGGCATTCATAGGGAAGTCAGGAAAATAAACAAGGGTGTCTCCAGGCGCGTTCGCGAGCGAACGGCGTCCTGTCATCTTACCAATTTCGGCTACCATCGTAAATGCCTGTTTATGGGGAAAACTTTCACGCGGCCGGAACTTATCGCGCAACGCGGCGCGTGGAAGAGCGAAGGCAAGCGCGTGGTGTTCACCAACGGCTGTTACGACCTGCTGCATCCCGGCCACATACGGCTGCTGGAAAGCGCGCGGTCTTTGGGCGACGTCTTGATTCTTGCGCTTAACTCCGATGCGAGTGTGCGGCGTTACAAAGGCCCCGCGCGACCGTTGATTGCCGAGACCGAACGCGGCGAGATGGCTTCGTATCTGGCGGCCGTCGATGCCGTGACGTTTTTCGATGAAGACACGCCGCGTGAACTGATTGCCGATGTGCTACCCGACGTGCTGGTGAAGGGGGCCGACTGGTCTCACTTTGTGGCGGGCCGTGAAGAAGTGGAAGCGGCGGGCGGGGAAGTGCGGCTGATTCCGCTGGAGCCCGGTTACTCCACGACGAACGTGGAAAAAGAAATTCTTAGCCGCCCGGCATGACTAATCCCGCGCTGCTTGAACTACTGAAATCGCCCGCGCGCCAGGTGGCGTTTCAGCAACTGGTCCGGCAACTGTCGGTTTCTCTGGAAGCGGGCGGCGGCGGGGCGTTCCGGTTGGGCGGTTTGGCGCTGACGGCCAAGGCGCTGTACCTTGCGTTGTTGTCGCAAGAAGTGCAGCGGCCCATGATCGTGGTGGTGGATGGGGCGAAGCAGGCCGAGGCGCTCACCGAACTTCTGGAGACGTTTGCCGCGATGTTCTCTATGTCGCGCGACGCGCGGCTGCCGCAGTTGCTACCGGCGCTGGATGTGTTGCCGCATCAACATCTTTCACCGCACTCCGGGATAACGGCTCGGCGCGCGGTGGCGCTGCATCGTCTGGCGACTGGCGGGGCGCCCATTACGGTAGTGCCCGCGGGCGCGGCTCTGCTGCGTACCGAGACTCCGGAGTTTCACCGGCGCCAGGCAATCACGCTGACGCTGAACGAAGATATGTCGATGCAGGATATCGCGCAGCATCTGCTGAGCATCGGGTATCAACGGCATGAACCGGTGGAAGCGCTGGGCGAGTTTTCTATTCGCGGCGGCATCATGGACGTGTTTCCGGCGGAAGCGGACCGGCCCGTGCGGCTGGAATTTTTCGGCGACACGATTGAATCCATGCGCACGTTCGACATCGAAACGCAACGCTCCGTGCTGAAGATTTCGGTGGTCGACATCCTGCCCCTGACCGAGTATCCGCGTTCGCGCGAGTTACTGAATGAATTGGGTTTTGGCGATACGGCGCCCAGCGGGTGGGAGTTTGAGATTCCGCGTGCGCGTCCACGTTTGTCGTCGGTGATCGAGCAGGCTCCTGGCGCGTTGATCGTGATCGATGAGCCGGAGCAGACGGCGGCAGCGGCCGAGCGGCTCTGGAAACGATTGGATGAGCCGGGCAAGGAAGGGCCGTGCGCGGCGGACCAACTTTATCTGACCTGGGAGGAGTTTAGCGCGCGGATCGCTTTGTTGACACGGGTTGAACTGCGGGACCTGGATCTGGATCATCCCGAGTCGCCGCACATTCCTTGTCGTCCCACGCTGGCGTTTCACGGCAACATGCCGGTGGCGGTGGCCGAGGCGCGCACACTGGTCGAGCAAGGCAATCGGGTGGTGTTTTTCGCGGCGTCGGTTGGTGAAGTGGAGCGGCTCGCCGATATTTTCCAAGAGTACGCGGTGCCGTATCAACTGAGTTTGGATTCGGCCGATCAGGCTTCGCCGTATCTCGCGCAGCGCCCCTATGCCGCTAGCGAGGCGAGTGTCTTGTTGGCGCGCGGGCATGTGCGTAACGGCGTGATGCTGCCGGATAGCCGCGTCGCGATATTCGGCTCGCAGGATTTGTTCGATCGCGCCGAGGCGGATTCGGCCGCTAGTGAACAGATACGTTCCGGGCAAATGGGGGCCTTCGCCGCCGATATCGGCGATCTGAAAGAAGGCGACTACGTCGTTCACGCGACGCATGGCATCGGGCAGTTTCTCGGCATTCGCGAAATCGCGCAGGGAGATCAGAAGGGCGATTTTATGTTGCTGGAGTATCACGGCGGCTCGCGCCTGTACGTGCCGCTCTCGCGCCTGGACCTGATTCAACGATACCGGGGCGCAGGCGACAATCACCCGGGCCTGGACAAGTTGGGCGGCGCGAGTTGGGAAAAAACCAAGTCGCGTGTCAAGGCCAAGATGCGCGATATGGCCGAGGAGTTGCTGAAACTCTATGCCCAACG
The DNA here is from genome assembly GCA_043755595.1 of Acidobacteriota bacterium. Classification (GTDB taxonomy): domain Bacteria; phylum Acidobacteriota; class Terriglobia; order Bryobacterales; family Bryobacteraceae; genus VFZP01. The sequence continues at coordinate 20,450 of JAYUSQ010000045.1, forward strand.
CCAGCTTTCCGAAGGCTTTGCTTATTCGCCGGATTCCAATTGGCAGCGGGAATTTGAAGATGGCTTCGCTTATACGGAAACCAAAGACCAGCTAACCGCCGTCAAAGAAATAAAACGGGACATGGAACGATTGCGGCCGATGGATCGGCTGCTGTGCGGCGACGTGGGCTTTGGCAAAACGGAAGTCGCGATGCGTGCGGCGTTCAAAGCGCTGGGCGATGGCAAGCAGGTGGCGGTGTTGTGCCCGACGACGGTGCTGGCGCTGCAACATGCCGAAACGTTCAAACGGCGTTTTGCCGCGTTCCCGGCGCGTATTGAGTTGTTCAGCCGGTTTCGTTCCGCGAAGGAACTGAAGGTGTTGGCCGAAGAATTGGGGGACGGGAAAATCGACGTCGCGATCGGCACGCATCGGATCTTGTCGGGCGATGTGAAGTTTAAGGATCTGGGGCTGCTGGTGGTGGACGAGGAGCAGCGCTTTGGCGTAAAGCATAAGGAGAAGTTGAAGCAGTTTCGCCATAACGTGGATGTGCTTTCGATGAGTGCGACGCCGATTCCGAGGACACTGCATATGTCGATGCTCGGGTTGCGGGATTTGTCGGTGATCGAGACGCCGCCCAAGGATCGGCTGGCGATTCAGACCGTGGTGGCGCGCTACAGCCAAGATCTGATTAAGAACGCGATCGAGCAGGAGATTGCGCGCGGCGGACAAGTTTATTTCCTGCACAATCGGGTGGATAGCATTTTCAATCGTGCGGCGTTTCTGCAGGAGATGGTCCCGGATGCGCGCATTGGCGTGGGGCATGGGCAGATGGATGCGGCGGCGCTTGAGAAGGTGATTCTGGGTTTCATGCATCACGAGTTCGATGTGTTTGTCTGCACGACGATCGTGGAGAACGGGATCGACATTCCGCTGGCGAACACGATGATTATCGAGAACGCGGAGAAGTATGGGTTGAGCGAGCTGTATCAATTGCGCGGGCGCGTGGGCCGGTCGAACCGGCGCGCTTATGCGTATCTGCTGGTGCCCGAGGATACTGAGCTGACCGAGGTCGCGCGGAAACGGCTGGCGGCGTTACGGGAGTTTTCGGATCTGGGCGCGGGTTTCAAGATCGCGGCGCTGGATCTTGAGTTACGCGGCGCGGGAAATTTGTTGGGCGGTGAGCAGCATGGGCACATCAACTCCGTGGGTTATGACACCTACATGTCGCTGCTGAATCAGACGGTGAAAGAGCAGCGCGGCGAGCAGGTGGCTCCGGAGATTCATACGACCTTTACGTTGGGGCTGGATTTGCGGATTCCCGCCAACTATGTCACCGACGAAAATCAACGGCTGCGGGCGTACAAACGGATCGCCGATGCCGGGGACAAGGACGGCGCGGGGAAGATTTTGGAAGAGTTGTCGGATCGATATGGGCCCGCGCCGGAGTCCGTACGGCTGCTGGCGACGTTTTCGGCGCTGAAGTCGACGGCGGAGATTTTGGGTATCGAATCGGTGGAGCGCAAGCAGGGTGCGCTGCAGTTTAAGTTCCATCCCGGGTCGCGAGTGGACCCGGTGAAGCTGATGGAACTGGTCGGCGGAACCGCGGGGGCGCAGTTCACGCCGTCTGGAGTCTTGCGGCTGCCTTTGGCGCAACAGGCGCCGGGCCCGCTGCTGGAAGCACTTGAAAAATATTTGGGCCAGTTGGCCCCGAACCCTGAGGTGTCGGATAATGGTTCACATGCAGTTCAGTAAGATTTTCCTCCTGGCCGGAGTTGCGTCCGCCGCTGGGTTGGCGGCCGATGTTCGGGTGATGGAGGAAATTGTCGCGAAAATCAACGGCGACATCATCACGCGGACCGAACTAGAGCGCAGCCGCTCGGGGATGGTGGCCGACCTCCAACAGCGCGGCGCCAAGCCCGAACAGATCGAGCAGGCGATGAAGGAACGCGAGAAGGATATTCTGCGCGACCGCGTCGACCAACTTCTGCTGGTGCAGAAGGGGAAAGAACTCAACGTCACGGTGGACCCGGAGATCAACAAACAGATCGGCGAGATCCAAAAGGAATGCGTTAAAGTCGATCCGCGGTGCGTCGATTCGGACCGCTTCCAGACTTGGGTGCGCGAGCAGTCGGGGCAGTCGATTGAAGACTACAAATCGGAGATGCGCAATTCGATGGTTACGCAGCGCGTGATCCGCCAGGAAGTGGGGCGGCTGATCAATATACCGCGCGTCGATGTCGAGAAGTACTACGCCGACCATAAGACGGAGTTCGTGCGCAAGGATCAAATTTTCCTCAGCGAGATTTTTATCTCGACAGCGGGCAAGGATCCAGCCGGCGCCGCGGCTGCCGAAAAGAAGGCCAAGGATATGGTGGCTCGCGTCAAGAAGGGCGAGAAGTTCAACGAACTGGCGCGCGACAATTCCGACAATCCGGAGACGGCGCGGACGGGCGGCGAAATAGGCGGGCAGCAGAAAGCCGACATGAACTCGCTGGTGGTGGACGCGACTTGGGAGAAGCCTAAGGGTTATGTCACCGATCCTCCGGTAAAGCTGGACGGCGGCTATCTGATTCTGCGGGTCGACGAACATCACAAGCCGGGCCAGGCCGAATATGAAGAAGTGCAGCAGCAGATCAACGAGAAGCTGTACATGGACCGCTTCCAGCCCAAGATCCGTGAGTATTTGACTCAGCTTAGACAGGATGCTTTCGTTGAGGTAAAGGAAGGGTTTGTCGATTCGTCAGCTGCGCCGGGTAAAAATATTACCTGGACCGATCCGGCCCAGCTCAGGCCGGAAACCGTAACCAAGGAAGAAGTCACCAACAAGCCGCGTCGCAAGAAATTACTGTGGGCTTTGCCGATTCCGGGCACGAAGACCCAGCCGAAGAGCAGCTCCAAGTAACATAGGGTATCCATTGAAAAGCAGCCGTCGATCCGTGCGGCTGCCGTAGTTTTTTCCCCATATGAAATCGCCTAACATCGCCACTCTTGAAGTAGGCCAAAACGTCACCGGTGTGTTCCTGGTGGCATATAAAGACGTGCGCCAGAAAAAGGGAGGGGATTTCTTCCTTTCGTTGACGCTGGCCGATCGCACCGGCGATATCGACGCCAAGATGTGGGACAACGTGGATAAGGTGATGGACACCTTTGAGCGCGACGGTTTTGTGCGCGTCCGGGGTGTTCCGCAGATTCATTTGAATAAGCTGCAGTTCACGATTCATACGCTGCAAGCCGTTCCGGATTCGGAAGTGGATCTGGCCGATTTCTTTCCGGCGTCGTCGCGCAATCCCGAGGAGATGTTCGCCGAGTTGCGCGGCCATATCAATGCGATGTCGAACCCGCATTTGCAGGCGCTGCTCAATGCGGTTTTCGACGATGCGGGGATTGCGCGACGATACAAACGAGCTCCGGCGGCCAAGACGATACATCATGCGTGGTTGGGCGGATTGATTGAGCACGTGCTGTCGCTTTGCTCGCTATGTAAGTTGGTGGGGCCTCATTACCCGCAGGTCGATGTGGATCTGGTGACGACGGGCGCGATGTTACACGATATCGGCAAGATCGACGAACTGAATTACGAGCGAGGATTTAGTTACAGCGACGAAGGCCAGTTACTCGGACACATTCTGATTGGGCTGCGGATGATTCATGAGAAGATGGCGTCGCTGCCGGATTTTCCGCCGCGGTTGCGGACTTTGGTGGAGCACTTAGTGGCGAGTCATCACGGGACGTTGGAATATGGGTCGCCGAAGGTGCCGATGACGGCGGAAGCGATGTTGCTGCATCATCTGGATAATCTGGATTCAAAGATGGAGACCGTACGCGGGGCGGTGCAGAAGGATAAGTTGGCCGAGGGGTCTTGGACAGTGTTCATTCCTTCGCTGGAACGGCCGTTGTTGAAGAAAGAGAAGTTCCTTAATCCGGCTTCTCCCGCGGCCCCCCCGGCTGTGACAGCCACCACGGCGACTGCACCGGCGCCCCACGCTGCGGCTGTGGAATCGAAAGCGAAGCCGGCGCCTGTTTCTGAATTCGCGTCGAAGCTGATGGGCGCTATCGTCCATAAAGACTGAGGTTTTTTGAATGCGCAAACCGGGCCGCGCAAGCGAGATTCCTCCTCCGCTGGAGCTGGACTGTTTGCGCGCGCTTTGGCGCCTTGGTGAAGGCAGCGTCAAGGATGTACGCGGCGTTGTTACCGAGGATCGCAACCTTGCGTATACGACGATCATGACCGTGCTGGAGCGGCTGACGCGGCGCGGCGCCGTGGAGCGGAAAAAGAGAGGGCGCGCATTTGTGTACTTGCCCGTGATGGGCCGCGATCAGGCGCGGCGGTTGGCGGTGAAGGAACTGGCGAATACATATTTCGAAGGATCGGTGGAGAAACTGCGCGGGTATTTGGATGGCGAGGAGATGATGGCGGCGGCGCCGGCGGCGATGGAGTTGGCGAAGGTATTTGAGGAGCCCGACGGCGATCTTGACGCTACGTTATTGTAGACAGGGGCGTGATGCGAGCGGGCCGTGGATATGAAAGAGGTAGCATGGAAGCAGTGAAGCTCACCGACGTTACTGCCGACCAACTCCGGGAATACGCCGGTCGCGATTGGGCTTTGAAGGCGCGAAGCAAAGAAGACCACTGGATTGCTCAACGTGCAACCATGACGCATGGGGAAGCGCTTACACTTGCCGATGGACTTCGCCAGTTTTCGCGCAGGTTGCGGCCTGACTGGCCAAGCGAAGCCGAACGTGCGGAAGACTTCGCGGCACACGATCGCCTTGCAAGGCTATTAGACGTTGCAGCCAAACGAACCTCCCGTTAGACTAATCGCCGCCGCCGCGCCGGTCCTCGATAAATGGAGTTCCGGTTGGTACATTTTTGGCGCGCAAGCCGTCTTGATCTGGGGACACCCGCGGCAGACTGCCGACGTAGATATTACGATTCACCTTCGGCCCGAGGATGCCGTTCCCTTCTGGCGCGAGATGGAAGCCGCCGGATTCAAACTACGGGTTAGTGAGCCGGAAGATTTTCTCGCCCGGACGCGAGTGATGCCATTTGTCCATTTGGAGACCGGGATGCCGCTTGACATCGTGTTGGCAGGGCCCGGTCTTGAGAAAATTTTCTTACAGCGTGTAGTCCGAATCCGGGCAGCCGGGCTGGAACTGCCGGTTGCTTCGGCGGAGGATATCGTCATCATGAAGGTCCTAGCGGGAAGCCTAAGGATATCGACGATGTGCGCTCCATCCTACGGCAGCGGTTCGATACCTTGGACATCTCCTATGTTCGGGAGATGCTGGCGATGCTCGAAGGCGCCCTCGATCAAAGCGATCTTCTCCGGTCGTTGGAGGCCGAGCTGAAACGTATTCGAGGCGGTCAGTAAGCCGCGCTCGTATTACCATCAATGAACGATGCTCAACTGGCTCGTTATCGGTATCGGTGACATTACAATCAAGCGGGTTCTTCCCGCAATTCTGTCGGAACCCAGAAGCCGCCTGGTGGGATTCGTGACTCGATTTCGGGAGAAGGCGAAGGCCTACGGTTTGCCTGGCTGGACGGATCTGGACCAGGCCTTGCGCGAATCCGGCTGTGACGCGGTGTATGTGGGAACGCCGGTCGTACTTCATGCCCAACAGACTATCGCTTCGTTGCGCGCCGGCAAGGCTGTTTTGTGCGAGAAGCCGACGGCGATGAATTTGGCGGAGGCACGCGCGATGCATACCGTTGCGGTCGAGACAGGGCGTTTGTTGGGAGTCGCTTACTATCGGCGTATGTATCCGAAGATCAATCGCGCCAAGCAACTTATCGACGAGGGCGTTATTGGCCGCGTTGTTTCAGGGCAGGCTACGGCTCACAGTTGGTACCCGGAGCCGGAGGCGAAAGATGGCTGGCGGGCTGACCCGCGGGTGGCGGGCGGCGGTCCGCTCTATGACATCGCGTCGCATCGTATCGACTTGATGAATTACTTCTTCGGGCGGCCCCATCGCGCCACCGGGCAGACGTCGAACGTCATTCATCAATACGCGTCCGAGGACAATGCGACGGTGATGGTTGAGTACTCCGGGGGCGTGCGGGGGATCGTGGACGCTCGTTGGCATTCGAAGATTATCGGCGACGACTTTTTGATTCGAGGCACGGAGGGCGAGTTGGATCTTTCGCCGCTTAACGAACCTTCGCTGAAGACTCCGGCTGGTATCGAGCGGATTCCCGCGCCAACCAATCTGCACTATCCGTGCGTGGAGGAGTTTGTCACCTCCACACTGGAAGGGACGGCTTTCCGGAGTCCGATTTCGAGCGCTGTGTATGTGGATTGGGTGACGAGCGAAGTTTTGGGACGGCAGGGATAACGGCGGAGTCAGACGTCTCGCGCGCAACGGAAGCCGATGTTAGTGGTTGCGCTATCGGGTGAGTTAGACGTGCGCGCGGCTACTCGATAGCGATTGCAGTAGGATTTGTGGCATAAGTAAGACCCGCCTCGCATGGCGCGACTGACGCCATCGGCGGGCCCTACGGGATTCACTCGCGTCGCGGTCATGTGATAGGTGGGGTGAAACCAATCGGCGCACCATTCCCATGCATTGCCCGATACGCCGAAGAGGCCGTAGCCATTGGCGGGAAATACGTCGGCGGGCGCGGGCGCGGTGTAACCATCGTCGCCTGCGTCGCGGAAGGGGAACTCCCCTTGCCAGATGTTGCACAGGTGGCGGCCGCCGGGAGTAAGTTCATCTCCCCAAGGGTAAATCTTCTGC
>JAYUSQ010000046.1:0-2726 GCA_043755595.1 Acidobacteriota bacterium
ACGCCTTGCAGTGACGAATTGACGATGCCTCCCCGCACCGGATCGTAGTCAGCCCGCCAATCCACGCCAAACTTCGGGGTGGGATTAATCCGCAGCGCGGAAATGATGGGCGACTGCCGGCGCGCGCCGTTGAAGAACGAGTACGGAGTAAGTTCGGTCTGAGTCTGAAACACGTTACGAACGCCATCGACAACCGCTCCGCCTAATGTCGTGTCGAGATACCGCTTCTGCCAGACCTGCCAGGCCAGAAACTCCCGCACCGCGTCACCCTTCTTCACATACAGCCGATTAGTGACCGAGTAATCGTACTCCTTGGTGTTGGTCGACAATTCGGTATCGTCGAATCGCACCGCCCTTGCAAAGTCCTCGACGCCCGCGTTCCAGCGAAAGCCGGCGCGCGTCTCGATCACGTGCTTCATCTTCTCCCCGGTTCGTTTGCCGCCTAGCCATCCAGGCACGGAGTCGAATACGCGGCCGATCGAGGGGGCTTCCAGTTCCACAGCCGCCTCGCGCGTCGAACGCAAGAAGCCGTCGCCACCGATGCCGCCCTCTTTGCCCACGCTCGATCCCCAATGAGTTTCGCGAATCGCAAAGGACGGCAGCAGATTGAATCCTTTCCATCGCAACGCCGTCATCACGCGAGGCATCAGATCCACGCGATCCACATATTGCCGGGTCTGAAACAAAGGCTGATTCCGCCGCATCAACCCCGCTGTTGATTCGAGCGACACCCAGATCGGAATCGGGCTCCGCCGGAATACCTGCCGGTCGCGCGACGAAAAATCCAACATCGGCAGACGCCGGATCACGATGCGATCGGCCTCTTGATCCGATTGATAGTTGGCGCTGCGCTCAGCCACCAGACTGAACGCATAGCTGGACCAATGTTTAGTCACGTAGCCGCGCGAGTGCGCCTCGGTATTAACGGCCTCATAGAAGGTCTGAGTAAATGCCTGCCGAAACGCAAACGAGCTCAGATAATTTACCTGTCCCCGGCCTTCCAGTCCCCACGGCAGGTCGTTCGTCTGACCGCGAAACGACAGCGTATAGCCTCCTTGCTTAATGCGCGTGCCGTCTTCCTGCTTCTTCCCGCGGTCGTTCACGCCGAAGATTACCAGGTCCAAATCGGTTCGTTGCGAGGGCTTGGCCCGGAAGTCGATGTTGTGCGCAAACCCACGCGCACTGAAATATTGCGGCCGGTAGGTCAGATCGTGACTGCGATTGATGGCCCAGAAATACCCCGCCGAAATCACCTGCCCATACTGCGAAGAGTTCCCAATCATCGGGATGAGGAATCCGCTGCGCCGCGGGTTCTCTTCCAAAGATTTATAGAAAGCGGGCGCATAGAAGATCGGCACGTTCTTCACGCGAAACTTGGCGCGATAGGCGATCGCCCGCTGCCCGGGAATAATGTCGAAGGTCGGCCCCTGCAACACCCACCACGGACGCGGGATCCGGCAGTTGGTGACAAACCCATCGTGCAGGATGTAACGGTCGCGAATCCGGTCGGCCCATCGCCCCTGGAATTTGAACGGCTCATCGGTCGTCAGGATGCCGGGGCGCGGCTCCGACTTGGCGGGCGCCGATCCGCGCACATTGTAGAACTTCCCCTTCCCTTCCTCGATATAGTATTCGACGTGATCGGCTTCCAGCGTCTCGCCGCGAGCGAAGCTGAGGAAGCGTACATTTCCTCTCGCCTCGGCGTACCCCGTGGTTTCGTTGTAGTCGATTTCGTTGGCCCGCACCAGGAGTTCATCGGTCTCCACCTCCGCCGCCCCCCGCAGGTAGAACCAGGGGCCGCGCCGGTCTTGCGTCACCGACCTCACATACATCCAACCCGCGCCCGGTCCGTTCACCCGAGGAAGCCGCGTAACGGCAGTGGCCGCCGTTTGCCCGAAGGTCAGTTGTTCTCCACCAAAGACCAACGTCAGTACTAGGCAAAACCGTAGAGACTGGTGACAAAAGTACCGAAGTATGTTATAGATGAATCCAGGGATTTCGTCCATTGGACGAACCGGAGTTTCGACGGTCTCGTAAAAAGAGCCCAAACGAAACCGTAGCACGGTCCCGGAAGTATAGGCAAGTAAACTAGATAACCCGCGTCCTGAAACAGGATCAAGGGGCCGATTCAAGAGCCCCGCGGAGGAAGACTGGCTTAGGTCTGTAGCAGCAGATCGGCCGGGTAACGACAAAGGGGAGAAAACCCAGGGTTCCGGAATTTCAAAACCTGGGTCGCGGAACGTATCTGAATGAATTGCCGCTACTGCGGATCGTCGAACAGCGCCACCGATCACCGTTGCCACCAATGTGGACGGCGACTGCATTTGGCTGCCGCCAGGCCCGCGCCTGATGTTTACCCTTCGTCCGGTTCACTGGCCGCTGAGCCACGCTTGAACATGGCGCCATTCCCAAAAGCGCAAGCTTCTGAAGGCGTGCCTGAACCGGTGGCCCGCCGCGCCCCGTATCAACCCGCGTTGTTCCCAACTCGCGACCTCGGTCGCGTGGTGCCGATCGAGTCCTACAAACAAAGGGCGGCCGAACGGCGGGAGCGCGCCAAAGAGGCTGAGTCCGCTGCGGCCCACCAGCGCAAATCGGGACCACCTGAATCGGCGATCCAAACGGATTTACCATTTTCGCCAGCCGCTTCGAATCCGGCCCAACGGGGAATCTCCGAAGCGCGCTACTCAAAGGCCCCGGTGGCCATCCCAGTTCACCGGTTTATGGCT
>JAYUSQ010000047.1:0-2720 GCA_043755595.1 Acidobacteriota bacterium
TTGCAACTGCTCTGGGAAGAGTATCGCGACGCAAACCCCACCTTGCACTACTCATACGCAAGCTTCTGGCGCTATTACGATCAGTGGCGCGACAGCCAGGACGTGGTGATGCGTCAAGAGCACGTACCGGGCGGGAAGCTGTTCGTCGACTGGGCGGGGCCGAAGCTCACTTGGCACGACCCCAAAACAGGTATCGCGCAAGAGGCGAGTCTTTTCGTGGCCGTGCTCGGTGCCAGTAACTACACTTACGCCGAAGCGACGATGGACCAGAAAATGGAGCGCTGGCTACGGGCACACGTCAATGCCCTGGAATCTTTCGGCGGTGCACCCCAGATCTTCGTACCGGACAACACGCGAACGGCAGTAACTACGACCTGCCGTTACACACCTGAGATCAACACGAGTTACCTTGAACTGGCAAAATATTATGGCGCGGGCGTGGTCCCTGCGCGGCCCTACAAGCCGCGAGACAAGGCTAAGGTAGAAGTAGGAGTGCAGATCGTCGAGCGCTGGATCCTGGCCGCACTGCGGCACAGGCGCTTCCACTCTTTGGGCGAAGTCAATGAGGCGGTGCAGGACTTACTGAAGCGGCTCAACGAGCGGCCCTTCAAGAAACGGGAAGGTTCGCGGGCCAGCGCCTTCGCCGACGTTGAGCGCGGCGCGTTGATCCCTTTGCCGCCGGAGCGATACGAAGTTGCGATCTGGAAACAGGCTCGCGTGAACATTGACTATCACGTCGAATACGAACGTTGCCTCTACAGCGTGCCCTATCAACTGACGGGCAAGATGGTGGAGATCGCCGCGACTTCAATGACGGTCGAGATCCTGCACGAGGGCCAACGCGTAGCCTCGCACCAGCGTCTGCGCAAGCCGCACGCAGTCTCAACCGTGACCGAACACCGGGCCAAGTCGCATCAGGCACACCTGGCCTGGCCGCCCTCGCGGTTGATCGGCTGGGCACGAGGCGTAGGGCCGCACACGAGCCAACTGGTGGAACGGATCCTCGACCGGCAACCGCACCCGGAGATGGGCTATCGCGGGTGCCTGGGCTTGCTGCGGCTGGCCGAGAAGTACACGCTGGCACGCATGGAAGCCACCGCCGAGCGCTGCCTGATCACCAACGCAATCTCTTACAAGAACGTGCGCAACATGCTGGTGAACTCACTGGACCAGGTGCCGGTCGAACGGCCAGACAGCGCCTCTGCGCCGGCGGGCCACGATAACATCCGCGGCGCGAACTACTACGAATAGGAGAACTTACTATGTTGCATCAACCTACCGTAGAGAAACTCCATAACATGCGTCTGGGCGGAATGGTAACGGCCTGGGAGGCGATCCAGGCCGATGCCGACGCGCGGCAGATGAGCTTCGAGGAAAAGCTCGCCTTGATGGTCGACCGGCAGTACACACAGCGCCAGAACGAAGCCCTTACAAGGCGCTTGCGCTACGCCAAGTTGAAGGGCAATGCGGTGGTGGAGAACATCGATTACCGTGCCGCCCGAGGCCTCGATAAAGGCTCGGTGCGAGCGCTCGCCGAGGACTCGGCCTGGGTGAGAAAACACGAGAACATCTTCATCACCGGACCCACCGGCGTGGGCAAGAGCTACATCGCTTCCGCCTTGGCGCAGAAGGCCTGCCGCGACGGGCATGTGGTCCTGTATACGCGTGCGCCGGCCTTGTTCCGGGATCTTGCTTTGGGCCGGGCCGATGGCAGCTTGCGTCATGTGCTGGCCCGCCTGTCCCGTGCCGAGGTGCTGGTGGTCGATGACTGGGCCATGGCCCCAATGACGGAAAACGAGCGCCGCGACTTCTGGGAAATCGCCGAGGAACGTTACCAAAGCGCATCGACGATCCTGACCAGTCAGGTCCCGGTGAACCAATGGCATCAGCAGATCGGTGATCCGACTGTCGCCGACGGGATCCTCGACCGGCTGGTCCACAACGCCCACCGCTTCGAGTTGAAGGGGGAGTCGTTGCGGCGGGCCAACACCAAGAAGGAGGACAAAGCCGAGCGCTGACGCGCCCAAGAGACTCTCCATTGCTGCGATGGGAAAGGGGCTGCGCTCCCCTTTCCCAAACCCTTTCCCGCGCTGCCAGCCGTCCGCCTGCGCTTCGCTCCGGAACTTAAAACATGAAGAAATCCTTGACGAATCCGATCACTCCAATCACAATCAAAAAACCAGCGTCGCTTCGCTCCGATACACTGATCGGAATCGTGAGAAGCCTGATCGCTTTCAGATGAGAAGAGTGATCGGAATGGTGAAATTACGCAGTCCGGCCTAAAACTAGGAAACGTGCTCTCGCGGCACTGTACTAAGGAACCACCTCCTCTCGAACGTTGAGGCGGGGCTCAGGATAACCTGGCATCTTGTGCAGGGCTACGGGTGCACTTAACTTCTTACCGCAACCCAAGTTGGTGCAGCGGCCTTGATGTGCCAGAGCAACCCGAAGGTGGCAGTGCGGGCATGATTGCTGTTGCGAAGACGGCATAATCGACTCCTTAAACGAAATGAGTTGTATATCATCGGGACATTTGTCCAGAGATAGGAGTAGGGTTGTCGTGCCGGTCGCTATAAGCGTCGGCAAAAATGTATACCAGCGCAGCAAGCGCAAGTATGTTGACACCTAAGTTATGCACACGGTGGGTGCCGAGCGGCTTGAACCAGGGGAACAGGTTGTGGGGATTAGCCTCCGCGAGGCCGCCGATATTGGGGTAAAAC
>JAYUSQ010000048.1:0-26981 GCA_043755595.1 Acidobacteriota bacterium
TCGACACCGGTAGCAACTTCTTGTCCTTGACGGCCATGATTATGTCCGGCGTCAGACGGTCTCCCCAATCTGGATAGATTGCGGTTTCTTCGTGGACGGCGACGCCTTCGGTGAACCAGCGGGGCACGCGGTGGCGCGTGGCCGTCAACACATACACGTGGCTCATTTCGTGCCACAACGTACTAGCCCAGTGGAAGGCTCCGGGCTTGCGGCCCGACGGGCTATCCATTGCGACCACGGTGCCGAACGTTACGCCCAAGGCGCCGAGGCCGGGCATACCCATCGTGCGAACCGCGAAGTCCTCGTGATTTGGGTAGACCTCAAGTTGGACGGGGACTTTGAGCTTTACCTTGTACTTCTTGTCGAAGGTTGCAATGCACTTGAGCAACTCCTGCTCGAAATAGATGCGGAGGATTTCGGCTTCCTTCTTGTCCACCTTGAGGATTGAAACCGGAGTCTCGTAAATCTTGAAATTTTTGTAGCTGTCGATCAGTTTGAGTGAATTGGTGGTGGACGGTTCCTTGAAGCCCGCGTTAAAGGCGGCCTCCAGTTGCTGCTTGGCCTCGCCTTCCCGACCCATCCGCATTAGGTTAATACCGAGTTGAGAACGCGCGTCCAATAAATCCGGGTCGAGTTCAAGGGCTTTCCGGTAGAAGGCGATGCCATCATCGTAGCGGCGATTCAACACTAAGTGATGGGCCACGATCGAATGCCCCTCGCCATAGTGCGGGTTGACAGCGGCGATCTTTTTCAGCCACGGGTCCGGTGAGCGATCCTCGATCGCTTCTACAGCGGCGCGGATAGCAAAAGCGTCTAAGGCTTCCGGCGACATCTTGATCGCCTTGTCGGCCTCTTCAATGGCTTTCTTGAAGTCGACATCTTCCAAGGCCAACTGCGCCAGTAGTTCCTGCGCCTCGACCATTTTCGGATCGGAGGCTAGCGCTTCCTTGGCAAATTCAGCGGCTTTGCTCTCAAAGCCATTGGATGCGGCCAAGGCCATTCCGTAGAGCGCGCCCGCGTGAGTCTTGTCGATCGCCAGAGCTTCCTGGAAGAGTTCGCCGGCGTCTTTGAAATTCTTGTTAAACGGCTCAAGCAGCATCCGGCCCCAGCGGGCCTTGACGTTCGGATCTTTGGGATTGCGGGTTTCCGCCGCACGGAACTCTTCATTAGCGACTTTGAAGTTACCAAGGCCATAGTGGCCTTCGGCCCGAAGGTACGGATCCTGTAGGGCGGTGAGTTTCTGGAAGCAAGCGCGCGCTTCCCCCCGTTTGCCACGGAGTTCTTGCAGGCGGCACTCCTCGACGCGCGGGTGCAGAGCGGCCACGGCGATGGTGGGAATCAAGAGAACGGATAGCCTCACTTATCCAACTCCTCTTGCACGCGAGCTAACTCGACTAACAAAGCGGATAGCTGCTTGCGATAGACTTCGACCGGCATCGCGGCCTTTTCCAGTTTTAGTCTGTCAATGCGAGCTTCGAGGTCGTCCTTCTTCGCCATCAATCCCTGTTTAGCGGGATTGGCTGCGGCCTTTTGGGCAGAACCGAAGCGCACCAAGGTGAGCCGTCCGGCCAGCATTCCCTGCCCGTTCTCATCACTCGGATTGCGGACGGCGTCCCCCTTGCCCGTGTCTTCGAGCATGGCGTGTTCGGTCGAAAGGCGCTTGTTGGTTTCGTAGAATGACGTCGTCTTGCGATCAGCGTAGCGATAGGCTTCCAGCGCGCTGACCGATTCATTCTTATCGACGTCTGCGGCTGGATCGCGCATTGCTTCTACCCAGAAGCGGCCAAACACCGTCGCATTTTTCTCGTTGCCACTTCGCGTCGCAGCGACTAACGCGCGGTTGGGGCGTTGAAGAGTTTTCAGAGCGCCGCCGCTGGAGCTGGAAGTATTCACGATTAACTGGCGGCCCGCGACGATCTTGTCGCAGAGAGCCGCGAGTTCCGGGGCCGAGACATCGGGGCCGCGGAGGTTGAACTTATAGTCGTTACCGTCGTAACTTCCATGGCCGATCAATAACAGGACGAATGTGTCTTCGGGCTTGGCTTCTGTGGCGATGCGCCCGAGGGCCTCCGATAACTTGGCCTTCGTCGCGTCCGCTCCCGACAAAGTGTAAGTCTTGTTGTCACCCGCCGAGCCTTGTACGATTTTGTCGGCTTCCTTAGCAAGCGAAGTGAAGCGCTGTTCGTAATCGGGTTCGCCGCCCAAACCAGCCACGGTAACAAAATGCACAGCGCCCGGGCAAAGAGCCGCGGCGGTTAAGAGTCCGATACCGGCGAGCTTCAAACTACCCCCCACTTTCGGCGCAACCACCATTCGAGACCACGCAACGCAAACAAGGTCATGAAGACGGCAGGTACATCCCATAAATCGCGAGCCTCGCGCACAGTGATACCGGCTTCCGAGAGCGCAATGTCGTCGGTCAACTTACCGAGATCGTCCGGCTTCCAATACTTGCCGGCCGTTTGCTGTGAAAGCTTTTCGAGTAACTCGCGGTTCTGATTGGTTTGGAAATTCTCAGCCACGCCATCCTGCCGCTGAAATGTAACGACGTCGCGCCCGATTTCTTCGGAACCGCGCCGGGCGACGAACTCGGTTAGATATGATCCGGTTTTCGTGACTGCATACTCTGAATGGTAGAGGCCCGGAGTGACCGGATCGGGCTTCATGATGAGCTGTTCGGTGATCCCCTGCGGTCCCATCACCCGGGCTTCGACTTGCGTGTCGGCGGCGGGCAAGTAGGTCTTATCCCGCACATCCGCCGTCAGTTTCACACGAGATTCGTCGAATAGCATCTGCTTAGGAGTAGATGCCACCACTTGGCCAGGGGTTTCCGTCACCAACCAACGTAAGAGCTGTTGCCAGAAGATTTCATGGGTCTGATCTTCAAGCGGCTGCTGCATCTGCCAGCGCCAGGTGCCGGACGTCGCCATCACAGCGGTTCGGCCACGGCCGTAATTTTGAGTCACAAGAAGCGGGAGACGCGCTCGACCGCCGGGTGTATATTCAGCGAGCACGGCCGCCCCGAGCTTGGGCACGCCGATGTCCTGATAGTCTGCAAGGGCGGGAAGCTTGCGCCAGCGCTCATCGTTTTGAGCGGGCTGCTCCACGAGGCGGGTAATGAGATTGTCCATGCCCGGACCGGTCAACTGGACCGTGGCGGGGTCTCGCACGAAAGTGCCTTTCCGGCTGGGCAGCGTAACGGGAAGGACTTCGGAGAGTTGGCCCTTGTCCCAACCGCCTTCGGAAAGCGCATAGCGCCCGCCCAGCATCAATAACCCACCCCCGCGGCGATCGACGTATTGCTTCAGCAGTTCCTGTTGCGTGGTGGTGAAGTAGTTCAATTCGACGCTGCCGATGATGACGCCCTGGTACCCAAACAGCTCTTCGACCTTCGCCGGAAAACCGTCTTCCAGTTCCTTGCCTTTGGGGTCGACGCCTTGACGGTAGAACTTGTTTTGCGTGGTGCGAAGCAGAGTGGCTAAGCTGACCGACTTGTCGTCTTCGAGAGCGCGGCGAATGAACTTGAATTCCCAGCGGGGCTCACCCTCGATATACAGGATCCGCGGCTTGGAAGCTTGCACGTTCACCAGGCGTTGGGTGGAATTGTTTTTGAGATTCTCTTCGCCTTCCTGCACGTCGAGCGAAAACTGAAATGCCCGGGCGCCAGCCCCACCGGCGTTAAAGAGCATGGTCTCGGTTTGCCGGTTGCCTTCCTTGCCGAGCGTGATCTCGCGCATGGCCACGACTTTAGTTCCCTCGCGCACCGCGAGTTTAGCCTTCTTGCCTTCGTAACCTCGCTGGGAAAATGTAAGTTGGGCGGAAACGCGGGAGTCCGCCAAGGCTCGCGCCGGGGCTTGGACATCGCTTAGTTCGATGTCCTTGATCGATTGTTCCCGGCCGAAACCGACGGTATGGATCGGCACGCGACGGCTGCGGAGATCCGTGATGGTTTCAAGATCGATGCCGCCTGTGTTGTCGGCTCCATCGGACATTACGACGACGGCGCCCAGCGGCAGGCCTGCGGTTTCGTTCGCCACCTGTTTGAGCGATTCGCCCAAGCTGGTGGCGGGCGCGGAGGCGGCCAAGGCGTCTGTCTTCTTGATGCGCTCGGCTTTGTCGGAGAGCTTATAGAGACGGACTTGGAAGCGTTTCGACAACGAATCGAGCAGCCCGCCATCGAGCCGCTTCTTCACATCGTCGAGGCGCGTGGTTGCACCCTCTTTGATGGCCATGCTTTGCGAGTCGTCAACTAAAACGGCGACGACGTTTTGTTGCGGCTTCAGGGTAGAAACGAGAAGGGCCGGCTGCCAGAGGAGAGTAAGAATCGCCGCTAACATCGAGCTTTGCAGCACCCACAGCACGGCGCTGCGCCAGCCCTTGACGCTGCCGATCGCGTCTTTTTGCCGGGAGCGCATCAAGAGCCCCAAGCCTACAAAGCCAGCCAGAATCAGCAAAGCCAGCAGCCAGACAGGCCAGCCGCCGAGCAACACCAGTTCCCCTTTGGAGAAGACCGACTGTGGATAGCGAAACAAGAACTCGAACATCTAGTGTAGTTACTTCTTCTTAGTGAGTCATCGAGTAAATAATGTAATTCACGCCGACCCGATAGGCCAGTGAGGTGTAGTTTTCCGGATAGCGGGGATGGTCCGCCCACTCCCAGGCGTCACCCAAATCCATGTTGTGGCAAATCGCCACCATGATACGCCCTTTGTCGTCGAGCACCGCGCGCCATTTGTCCTCGACTCCGCCGTTTTCCGAGATGCTGCCGGTGAAAAACATCTGGATTCCAGGCACCTGAAAGCGCTCATCCAGATCGTAAAGCACGTGAAAAATTTGGTCTTTGTTCTCGATGTCGACGACCGGGCGATCCGGGAAAATTTTTTGGAGCCCTTCGTAGAAAACTGACCATTCAAATTGGCCGTGGAAGTCGTCGGTCATCAGGAAGCCGCCCTTGAGGAGATACTCTCGCATCTTGGCGGCCTGTTTTTCGTTGAAGTCCCAGCGGCCGACTTCGGTCGCGTACATCCAGGGAAAATCCATGAAATCGTCGGCTTCGATTTCAACGACCTTTTCGATCGACCGGGTGCTAACGCGAGTGAGGCGGCGAACGCCCTGGACGAATTGACGGTCGGCCTTGGGCCAATCGGTGGACCAGGCGCCGCCCCCACGTCCGAAGTAGCCGTTGCGTTTGGGAGGGTAACGAAGGCGCGCGAAAGTGTACTCCGCCTTGTCGGCGGCGTCGGCGGGGATGGCGGCGGGATTGTCCTCTTCGTCGATAAAATCGCGAATGCTGCCGCGTTGAGCGAGTAGGACTCCGAACGCGCCAAGCCCTAACAGAACTAGAGGATACACCCTGCGAGGTCTCACGTTAGGCTCCTGGCGATTCCCTACAATATCACAAGGCCCTGGCCCTTCCGGGCGCGGAAAAACGACGGCCTACTCGAGATAGACGTACAATGCGAAGGAAATGTATTGCTGCCCCGAACTTTCCGATCTCGCCGACCGTGGACTGGTGCGCGTAGGCCCGATGCACACGTTGACAGGAGGGCGGATCGTGACGGAAATCGACACCGAATATTTTTTCCAGTGCGGCGATGAGCGGCCGAGTTTTGTCGGGATGCACTATTGCCCGATGTGCGGGCGGGTGCTGAGCCGGGAGCTTTGGAACCGGGAGAAGAAGAAGTAGGGGTCGCGGGAGGGGTCAGTGGATCGGAGCGAGTGGCTGGACAGACCGGAAGCGGCGGACGTTGATCTTTTTTGTACTCTGCCGAATCTGAAAGATGTTATAGGCCGACTGCATGCCCATCAGCGTTTCCAACTTTGGACCGAATGCCTTTTCGATGCGCATGGCCATTTCGCCGGTTAGATCGACTCTCCCGTTCAACAGGCCAGACAGCGCCTGACGCGACACTCCGAGCGCCTTGGCTGCATCGCTTACCGTAAGGTTATTCGCCTCGACGATCTCGGTGCGAATTACGGCGCCGGGGTGCGGCGGGTTGTACATCGGCATAGGTTCCTCCTAATGGTAGTCTTCAAGGTTCACGTCGCAAAGTTCGCCGTCTTCAATCCGAAACGTCAACCGCCCAGTTGCGGGTTACATGCAGACTCCAGGTTCCCTTGCGGCTGCCCGTCAACGAGTGGACTCTCCAAAGAGGCCATACCTTCAACTCGCCGACATCGCTCATCTGATCGAGGACCGCGAACATTGCCCGGAGTTTCGTCACGGCGTCAGGCGGAAGGCCCTTCGCCACTCCCGCTTCGTAGAACCTCTGAAGCGGCCGATGGCTGAAGCCGCGCATCCTCATGCTCCAATTGTCAGGTGTCACTTGGCGCTTGTCAACCGGGGGGCTCGGGCGTAGGCAGACTCTGCGCAGCATAGGGCCAGATCGGCACCCCGTTCGCCGATAGGCTTGGCCGAAGGCTGATTGGCCCGGCTCAGCAGGCCGGCACATGATACCGATAAACTGTGAACTGTCTGCAATCCGACGCACCGAGTCGTTTGGAGAATTGGGAGTTGCAGCCGCCGGAGCGCTCTACGCGTTCAACCCGTTGCGTGCAGCGATTTTGTTGATCGGCGGTGACAAGACGGGCAATGACCGGTGGTACGAGAAGTTCGTACCGATCGCCGATGGATTGTTGGAGAACCATCTGCACGAACTGAAAAAGGAAGGAGCGATCTAAATGCCAACCCGCAATTTCCGGGAACTGATCGAGGCGATGCCGACCGCGAGACGCCAGGAGATCGAGAAGAGGTATCAAGCAAGCGTCGCATCCATGCCACTCGATGCGCTCCGAAAGGCTCGCGAGATGACGCAACTGCAACTCGGTGAAGTCCTGGGCGTACACCAAAGCGAGGTCTCGAAGATAGAGCATCGCGCCGACATCTGCGTCAGCACACTGGTGGAATATGTGGAGGCTCTCGGCGGCCACGTCGAGATCCACGCGGTTTTTCCCGATCGCCAGATCCGGATCAGCCAGTTTGAGAATCCGGCGCGGTAAGCGGAGGGGGTGGTTTGAGCCGAGGTCCCGGCGAGGTTGTGTCTAGCGCCTGAACACCGTTGATTTTCGAGGCCAGCCTTTCGCCCGTTTCGCACACCATGAATCAAGGACACCTAGCGATACTCGTCGCTGGCAGAAAGGACCTCTCTTTTTCCATTCGCGTCCTAACCGGTGAGACAGCGGCCCAGATTTGTTTAAAGGATGCAGGATAGCGGATGACAATGTTAGTTATTGACGTTGCTGTCTCGGAGTTGATGCGGGCAATCAGCGGACGCCTTTTCACGAATGATCAGATCAGCGCCCTAACCAAAGGTGCACTGGGAAAGTACTTCGCCGAGTTCCTTCCCGAGCCTCAGGACGAACGAACGGCCAGAGAACGGGTCGAGGAAGCTCGCGTTCATATCGTGCGGGCCAGCTCGATCATTGCCCAGATGCAAGAAGAGCTATCACAACAATCGGCTCAACTGGACAAACTCCTCGTTGAAGTAGAACAGAAGAAACAACTAGCAGAGCAGTATGGGCAACTCGCTACGATGAACCAGAAGCAGTCCGCCGCTCTTCGATCGGAGTTGGAAGAAGTTCTCCGAAAGGAACTCCTTGCTCAAGCGGAGAAGGGGAGGCGGCTCCGCCAAATCGTGTCGGCCGCTGGTTGGCTTGTAACCCTGATTCTGGGTGCATGGTTGGGGACTTACTTCAAGGACGTTGCGGCTTGGCTACTGGAAGCGGCCAAGATCTTGGCGCGGATAGGACAATTGGACAGAAGAGACCCTTTTGCCCATCTTCGAGAACGCATGAAACGTTTCAAATTCCAAACCCACTCAAGTTCTCGTTTCTAGATCGATCCACACTGACGGATCAGATTCAAAGGATTTTGGCCCTCCATTTTCGCATTGCTGTCTGGCACGGTTGGCGCACTGATCCACAAGCAAGTGGTTTTCGCGACAATTCCGGGTCAACGATACGGTCGGGGCCTGACGGCGGCGGAATCGTATTCTGCGACCGGGATTAATCCAAGACGAAGCTATCGCCGCGATCGGGGACCACCACGTCGATACCGTAAGTCTCGCGGATGAGCGCGGCCAGCGGCACTGACTGCTCCACTTCGCCATGCACCAGGAACACGCGCTTCAACGCCTTGGCGTGAGGCTTGATCCAGGCGATTAATTCGCTTTGGTCGGCATGGCCGGATAACTCGTTGATGACGACAACTTCGGCACGCAGGCGCACGGGTTCGCCGAAGATCGGCACTTCGGCTCGCCTTTCGACTAGTTTCCGGCCCAGCGTGTGTTCGGCCTGGAAGCCGACGATCAGCACCGTGTTGCGGGGATCTTCGATGTTGTTGCGGAGGTGGTGCAGGATGCGGCCGGCCTCACACATACCGGACGCCGAGATGATGACCATGGGCCCGTGCATCGAATTCAGGGCTTTCGATTCGTTCACGTCGCGGATGTATTTCAGCCGTCCAAAGCCGAAGGGGTCGCCGCTGCGGAGGAAGGCGTTGGTCTTTTCGTCGAAGCATTCCGGGTGTTTGCGGTGGATCTCAGTCGCGTTGACGGCGAGCGGGCTATCGACATAAATCGGGATGGCGGGAATTTCGCGGCGTTCGGCGAGCTCATGCAGCATGAGCACCAATTGTTGGGTGCGGCCGACGGCAAACGCGGGCACGATCAAACGGCCGCCGCGCTGCGCGGTGCGATTGACGATGGTGGCTAGTTTCGCCACCACATCCTCACTGCGCTGGTGGATGCGGTTGCCGTACGTGCTCTCCAAAATCATGTATTCGGCTTCGCCGGGTGGCTGCGGGTCGCGAATGATCGGCAGGTTGACGCGGCCGACATCGCCGGAGAAAATCAGCCGCGTGCTTTTGGCGCCGACGCGATGCTCCAGCGAAACGAACGCGGAGCCCAGCAGGTGGCCCGCGTCTTCGTAACGGAAGCTGAGTTCGTCGGTAAGACGCTTCGTCTCGCCGTAGGCATGCTGGCGAAAGGCGCCGAGGATGCGTTCGGCGTCCACCATGGTATAGAGCGGTTCGACGCGCTGGCCTCGGTTGCTCTTGCGAGACTCCAGACGCCGGTTCACGAACTCGGTGTCGCGCTCTTGCAGGAACGCAGAGTCCTTCAACATCGCGTCGCACAAATCCTTAGTGGCGGGCGTCGAATGGACAATACCGCCGAAGCCGGATTTCGAAAGCGACGGCAAATTGCCGCTGTGGTCGATGTGCGCGTGCGACAGCACCACGGCCTCAACCTGACGGCCGGGCACCGCGAGGTTCCGGTTGCGATCGAAGGCTTCTTCGCGGCGTCCTTGGTAGAGTCCACAGTCGAGCAGGAATCGCTTCTCGCCAACTGCGACTTCGTGCATCGAGCCCGTCACGGTTTTGGCCGCGCCCCAAAAAGTGAGTTTCATTTTAGATCAGTTTTGCGACAATATTCGAGTCTCCCTAGTTTGCCAGAATTCAGAAGGGATGAAAGTGATATGCCGATCCTGCGACCCGCGTCCGCTGCGGATGCTGTGGCCGTGAATGAGTTGCTGAAGTCGAACATGCTGATGGAACTCGACGCGGGCGCGCAGTTCGGCCCGCAGTATGTGCTGGCCGTTGGAGTGGACACCAGCGTCGTTGGAATAGCGGGCGTCTCTATGGCGACGATGGATTGCTGCGGTCGGTGGCTGTGTCGGAAGCTGCCCGTTTCCGCGGATTAGGCTCGCGCATCTCGGCTGATCGGATCGCCTGGGCTCGCTCGCAAGGAATCCGCGCGTTGTACTTGCTGACGACTACCGCGGAATCGTACTTCGCCCGGCAAGGCTTTGCAGTGATCGCGCGCGAAGCCGCCCCGGTGGCAATTGCCGCTTCGTATCAATGGAGCTCAGCCTGCCCGTCCAGTTCGGTGGCGATGAAACTAACGCTGTGATGTCGCCGTTATCTGTTCTTCCGCACGCGGTAGTCTTCCACTCCGCGCGTAGAGATGGTGCGGCACATCTCAAAGAGACGAGAACGGGCGCGAGACCCGATTCGCTCGGTCAGGTAGTAACGGCTCGACGCATCCCCTGCCCCTCCTGAGCCAAGCGATGCGTCGCCAGCCTCGGAATCGCGCAAGTTTGTCGTCGTGATCAGCGGCTTGTTCTGGTTGTAGCGAAAGGTGATCAGCGAGGTCACCGTATCTTCCACCCAATCGGTGACACGATGCGCGCCGAGATCGTCCAGCACCAGCACTTCGCAATCGAGAGCCGTCTGATATGCCTCGCGTTGCGCCGCACCCGACGCCTGATCGTAGCTGGATCGAATGCGCTCCAGCAGATTTTGATAGTCGAAGAAGACGCATTCGAAACCGCGCGCGATCAACCGCTTCATCACGGCGACGGCGAGATGGGTCTTGCCAGTGCCGGGATCGCCGATGAACATGAGGCCCTGTTTCTTGGTGCCGAAGGGATACTCACGCGCATACGATGCCGCCGTCGTGACCGCGCGTTGCAGGGTTTGATGGGTAACCGGGTTGTCGGGCTGAGTGCTGAAATTCTCAAACGTAGCTTGGCGGTAGAGCGGTGGAATATTGGCCGCCTCCTGCAGACGTCCCGCCCGCGCGCTGGCTACACACTCGCAACGCTCAACGGCGCTGATCTCGCCTCGGTCGGCCCGCCGCCAACCGCTGCCGCCGCACTGGGTACAATTCGCAGGTTCAGCCGGGCTCATAGCAACTCCAAGGGTAGCGCGGTCATTCGATCACTGCCAGCAATTGTCCTCGAACCACGGCATCCCCGGGCGCGACGCTGATGGACAAGACCCGGCCAACCCTGGGCGACGGAACCGCATTTTGCATCTTCATAGCTTCCACCACGACCAGCCCCTGACGAGCTTCGACCTTATCGCCTTCCTTTGCGAGGACGCTGACGACACGGCCAGTCATCGGCGCTTTGACCTCGCGGCGGCCACCCGAGCCTTCCACCCCGGTCTGGCCAGCCAGTTCACGCGGATCTTCTATTTGGACGGCGAAGGATCTTCCGTTTACACGCGCTTCGTTGCCGTCGATCCAGACCTCGTAACTTTTGCCGTCGATCAACACGGACCAGACTCCGGGTTCCACTCGCTCAATCGAGTGGCCGCCATCCGGCACGGCGACCGGTTCTCCGTCGATGATCACCCGGGATTTCATCGCAACAACCCTTCCCGGCCCGTACGCAGCCAGGCGCTCCCGCCGGAGGGTAACGAGGCATCGGGGCGAGCGTTGGCAGAGCGTTCCGCCAAGGCCGCCAACGCGACGGCCAGACGCATTTCCAGCGTCGCTGGCGCAGCTTGAGGAAGGAACTCCTCAATGAATCCGGTGTGCAAATCTCCACGAATAAATGCCGGGCTTTCAAGCAGATTCCGCAGGAACCTCAAGTTTGTCGTGATGCCGTCCAGGGCGTATTCATCAATGGCTCTGAGCAGGCGCTTGATCACCTGGCCACGGTTCTCTCCGAAGCCGATCAGTTTGGCGAGCAAGGAATCGTATTCGTTGGGAACCGTCCAGCCTCCGTACACGCCCGAGTCCAGGCGAATCCCGGCGCCTCCGGGTTCGGACATCCGCTGAATGCGTCCAGGCGACGGCATAAAATTCAGGTCGGGATCTTCGGCGCAGACACGGCATTCCATAGCCGAGCCTCGCCACAAGATGTCCTCCTGGCGCAGGGTCAGACGTTCGCCGGCCGCGATGCGAAGCTGCCATTGCACGAGGTCGATTCCCGTCACAAGTTCGGTGACGGGGTGCTCCACCTGGAGCCGCGTATTCATCTCAAGGAAATAGAACTTGCCGTCCTGGCCGACGAGAAACTCCACGGTACCCGCGTTGAAGTAACCCGCCGAACGGGCCGCCGCCAACGCTGCCTCACCCATGACCGCTCGCAATTCAGGACGGGTCGCCATTAATGGCGATGGGCTTTCCTCAATCACCTTTTGATGCCGCCGCTGCAGCGAACATTCCCGCTCCCCGAGGTGGATCAAGTTGCCGTAGTGGTCTCCTAAAATCTGGATCTCAATGTGCCGCGGGCGTTCGATCAGCTTCTCCAGATAGACCGCCCCGTTCTTGAAAGAGCGCTCAGCCTCGCCGGAAGCGTCGCGGAACGCCGCCTCCAATTCATTGGCCGAGGCCACACGGCGCATTCCCTTCCCGCCGCCGCCGGCCGCAGCTTTCAGCATCACGGGATAACCAATTCGTTCGGCAATACGTAAAGCCTCCGCCGCGTCGCGCAAGGGTTCTTCCGTTCCAGGCACCGTCGGCGTGCCGGCTTGTTGCACCAGACGCCGCGCTTGCGTCTTCAAGCCCATCGCGCGGATCGACGCTGAGCTCGGGCCGATGAACACAAGACCCGCGGCTTCGCACGCCGCCGCGAACTCAGCGTTCTCACTCAGGAACCCATAGCCGGGATGAATTGCATCCGCTCCGGTACGCCGCGCCGCGTCGAGGATCCGTTCGATATCGAGGTAGCTTTCGGCGGCGGGGGCGGGTCCAATCGCGATCGCTTCATCGGCTCTCCGCACATGCAGGGCCTTACGATCCGCCTCTGAGTAGACCGCGACACTCGTGATTTTCATCTCGCGCAATGCGCGCAAAACCCGAACGGCAATCTCGCCGCGGTTGGCTACCAGCACCTTTCGAAGCATTCGTCGATTATGGCGCATGCCGGGCGCCAGGGCCGGTAATATACTAATGCCTGCATGTCGACTCGTAGCAAGACCTATGACGTAGTGGTAGTGGGAGCGGGAGCCAGCGGCGGAACATTGGCTGCGCATTTAGCGCGTGCAGGAGTTGACGTATGCATTGTGGAGGGCGGGCCAAAGATCAATACTCGGACCGATTTCAATACCCATGCCCTGCCCTTCCACTTTGAAAATCGCGGTATTCCGACTATGAAGCCGGGCAAGCAGGGGTTCGACTCAGAGCGATCGCGCGGCGTCGGCGGCAAGTCGCTCACTTGGAACGCGGTCGCCTGGCGCCTGGGCCCGCGCGATTTCAAGGGACGGACATACGAGGGCGCGGGCGAGGATTGGCCGGTCGACTACGCGGAGATGGCTCCCTGGTATTCGGTCATTGAGCGTGAAGTGGGCGTGTGTGGCAATCGCGACGGCCTCGAAGATCTTCCCGATGGCGAGTTCCTGCCGCCGGTCCCGATGAAGTGTACCGACGTTGCCATCATGAAGGGCGCAGCCAAGCTCGGGGTCAAAGTGATCCACGTGCGCAAGGCCACGCTCTCACGCCCGATGCATGGACGCCCGGCTTGCCACTTCTGCGGGAACTGCATGGCCGGATGCGACGTGGTGGCTAAATACAACTCAGCCGACGTTCACCTGACGCCCGCACTCAAAACCGGCAAGCTGACGATTCTGCCGAACGCGGTGGTGCGCGAAATCACGGTTGGGACGAACAATCGCGTCAGAAGCGTGAAGTATCTCGATCGCGAATCGTTGAAGGAAGGGGAAGTCCGCGGCCGCGTGGTGGTGGTCTCGTGCGCTTGCGTGCAGAGCGTCGCGCTCCTGCAGATGTCGATTTCGCGCCTGTACCCGAACGGTCTCGCCAATTCCAGCGGGCAACTCGGCAAACATTTTATTCCGCACTTTACCAACGGCGTGCAATGTTTCATGAAAGAGTTTGTCGGTAAAGCGGTGGTGAACGATGAGGGGTTCCTGGATCATGCTTATGTGCCGTCTTTCATGCATGCGCGGAAACGGGATTATGCCCGCAGCTTTGGAGTGCAGTTCAACTATCAGAATCGCCGGGCAGTGGGCTGGGCTCGTTCGGTGAAGGGATTCGGCGCATCGTACAAACAGGCCGTCAAGGAACGGTACCCGGCCTTCCTTACCTTTTCGCCTTATGGCGAGATGCTGCCGAACCAGTCGCATATCGATTTGGACAGATCGCAGAAAGACGCTTACGGATTGCCGCGCGCCCGGCGCAACGTTATCTACAGCGAGAACGACCTTAAGATCTTCCGCGACATGACCGATTGGTCCGTGCGAATTCTCGAATCGGCTGGAGCGGAGATTCTCGCCGCCGGCGACGAGCCGCGCACCAATCACGAACTGGGCGGGGCGCGGATGGGTGACGATCCAAAGACTTCGGTGCTTAACCGCTGGTGCCAGTCTCACGACGTGAAGAATCTTTTCGTCGTCGATGGCAGTGTGTTTCCGTCGGCCTCGGAGAAGAACCCGACTCATACGATGATGGCCCTGGCCGCACGCACGGCTGCGTACATCGCCGAGCGGTTGAAGAAGAAGGATCTGTAGAGAGCCATGAAAGACCGCCGCGAAACTCTGAAAATCGTGGGAGCGATCGGCTCAACCTGCGCATTCCCGTTCGCCGCCAATGAACTCTACGGCCAGCATGTTGAGCACACGCCGCCAATTCTGGCGCAAGCCGCAGCGGCCTCTACGGCGCCATTGTTTTTCACGCCAGCCGAATTCGCCATCATCTCGCGTTTGGCCGATCTGATCATCCCCGCCACAAAGACTCCGGGCGCTCTCGGTGCGGGCGTACCGCTCTATATCGATTCCGTCGCGTTGAAGAACCCCGACGCGCAATGGACGCTTCGCAACGGCATGGCCGCTTTCAATCGCGCCTGCCTGGCCCAACATGGCAAAGATTTCCTGGCGCTGGACGAGTCCGCTCAAATCGCCTGGCTGACGCCTTTGTGCGAAGCGGCGGATGACGAAATGGAAGCTCCCGCCAGTTCCGGCCGCCGTCCACGGACGCAGCGTCAACCAGCGGTTGCATTTTTCAAAGCGGTCAAGAGCCTGACCGCCGATGGCTACTACACGTCAAAGCCGGGACTCATCGACGAACTTGGCTACACGGGCAACACGGTGCATGCCGAGTTTCCGGTCTGCATACATGAACACTGAGCCGCTTATGGCCAGGAGAATTCCACTTGCGTGATGGCCTCTTCGCGGACTTCGATTTCTTGCGTATGATCGCGCGCGCCTTCGCGGCGTAGCGATAGTTTGTATTTTCCCGGAGCCAGTCGAAGCGTGGCGGGCGTCACGGCCTTCTGCGTCTGGTCATTCAACAGAATCGTGGCGCCGGGCGGCGTCGAAAGAACCATCAGCGTTCCAATCAGCGGATCGAGTTGCAACTGCGCGGTCGTTTCCATCGGCACCGCGATGATGAGAGTCCCGTTCCGATGGCCATCGAGCGTGAAGTGAAGCACGTGGCGGCCTTGACTCAATTCCATGGAGCAGGGTGTCTTGCACTGGTCTTTCGTATCGTCGATCCGGACGATCGAGCCCGCCGGGGTTGATGCAATTTCCACCAACCCTGAGACTGGCCCGGCAGGGGTAGGAACGCTATTGGTGGCTGTCGGAGGTCCAGCCAGCGGTGGGGGAGGAACCGCGACGGGGTCGGCTGCGAGTGGGCTCGGGCGGGACTCATCCGCAGTGACTCGAGGGGTCTCGGGTGCAGCGGCAGGAACCGGGACGACCGGTTGCGAATAGAGCCAATATCCCAGCGATAGCAGCGCGCCTCCCACTACGGGGGACAGGAAGAGTTTGCTCCGCCGGGGCGGATCAAGCTTAGTGAAAGCCGGTGGCTCTAACGCTTGCGGCTTCGGTGGCAACTCCGGTTTCACTCCCGGCTCTGGAGTAGCGATGGGACCCATCACGGTTGCCATCGTGCTGGAAGCGGCGCGCGTCATCGGCTGCCAGTTGCCGCAGCTTGCCAAGGCCGCAGTTAGCGCCCTCGCGAACGCCGAACAGTTGTCAAAGCGCGAGGCCGGCGCCTTGGCAAGTCCTCTGGCTATCACCGCGCTGACGCGTTCATTCAGGGTCGCATTCAAACGATGAGGCGGCGCAGGTTCTTCGCGCAGGATCTTGACCAGCAGCGCCGAGAGCGCGTCCGCAGTGAAGGGCCGTTCCCCGGTCAGGATTTCATAGGCGATTACGGCCAACGCGAATTGATCGGCGCGTCCATCGATACCCCGCGCATCGATTTGCTCTGGCGCCATGTAGTTGGGCGTGCCCAGCATCATCTCGGCTTGCGTCGCCTGATGTGAGAGCAGCTTCGCCACGCCAAAGTCAGTGATCTTGGCGCTGCCGTCCGCCCCCAACATGATGTTGCCCGGCTTGATATCGCGATGCACCACTCCCTGGCCATGGGCGTAATCGAGCGCGGCCGCGACTTGCACGACCAGAGCGGTGACTTGACCGGAGTCCAACCGCCCCTGCTCCGCTATTGTCTGATCCACCGTTCGTCCGGAGAGATACTCCATTGCAATGAACGCAACGCCATCTTCTTCGCCGACGTCGTAGACGGTGACGATGTTGGGATGAGAAAGCAGGCCGGCCGAACGGGCCTCGCGCAGGAATCGCTCTTTGAGCTTGTCGCGCTCGGCGGGGTTAGAAAAGCTATCGAGCCTGATCGTTTTGATGGCGACGGCGCGCCCAATCAACGAGTCCTCAGCGCGAAACACTACGCCCATAGCTCCCCGGCCCAGTTCCTCGCGGATCTGATATCGGCCAATCGTCTGGCGTTGCATGCGAACCGCTCTCATCTTAGCGCGGTATGCTTGTGTGTAGCCGACCGGAAGTGTAATCGAGGTCAGGGAGTGGGATTCCCCGACCCTTTCCCCTCACTTCAACTAGCCACACTTGCGCATCGCGGCGCGTACCCTACAATATGTAGTAGCTACCAGCGAATCTCTACCCCCAAAGGTAGAAGGGTCCTTTACTTTTCCGGTAGTCGCGGGTACTATGGAAATCTCTCCCCCGAGGCCCGGACCGGTTCTGGTCCGGTTGACAAAACTTAGACATGAGGAGGGCATGCGCCCTTGCTAAAGCTCAAGCGAGTCGAACTCCAAGGCTTCAAATCGTTCTGTGAACGCAGTGAAATGCGTTTCCACGGGAACGGGATTGCGGCCGTCGTGGGGCCTAACGGGTGTGGCAAGTCCAACCTGAGTGACGCCATTAGTTGGGTGCTGGGCGAACAATCCGCCAAGAG
Source organism: Acidobacteriota bacterium (assembly GCA_043755595.1). Lineage (GTDB taxonomy): Bacteria > Acidobacteriota > Terriglobia > Bryobacterales > Bryobacteraceae > VFZP01. The sequence continues at coordinate 16,959 of JAYUSQ010000048.1, forward strand.
CCTGCGCGGCGCACGCATGGAAGACGTGATCTTCGCGGGAACGCGTGATCGAAAGCCTTTGAGCATGGCTCAGGTGACGATGTCGCTCACCAACCCCGATTATCGCGAGCCATTGCCGGCCCTGCCGCCGGCTGAGGGCGAAGAGGCCAAGCCCGCAGAACCTCTATCGCTTGCCAAGTCCCTCGGGCCTGAAATCACGATCACCCGGCGGTTGTATCGCGACGGCAATAGCGACTATTTGATCGACGGCAAGTCGGCCCGCCTCAGGGATATACAAGATATTTTCTCCGGAACTGGATTAGGTCCGGAAAGCTACGCGATCATCGAACAAGGGCGCATCGGCCAGCTGTTGAGTTCGAAGCCTCATGATCGCCGGGCGGTGATCGAAGAAGCGGCTGGCGTCGCTAAATTCAAGACCAAGCGCAGGTTGGCCGAAGCCAAGCTGGAGAACGCGAAACAAAATCTGTCGCGCGTTTTCGACATCCTCGAAGAAGTGGGGCGTCAGGCGAATTCGCTCAAGCGGCAGGCGGCCAAGGCGCAACGTTATAAAGAACTGCACGCTGAACTCGTCGTGGCGTTGCGGCTGGCGTTGACGGGCAAGTATCGCCGCCTGGAACGCGAATCCACTAAAATCGCTCTCGATCTGAACGAAGCCAATGCGGCATTCCAGCGGGTTTCTGAACAGGTGACTGTGCAGGAAGCCGAGCAACATAAAGTTCTTGAGCAGAGCTACGCTGTCGAGTCCGAGTTAACCGCCACGCGCGAAAGGCTCTCGCAGCTTCGGCTGGAAGCCGAACGGACGCGCGGACGGATCGAAGGCCAGGCACGGCAGATCGCCAACATGGAGAACCAACTCCAGAATGGCGAAAGCGAATCGCAGGCGTTGGAATCGCGTCAGCTCCAAATGGTGGAGGACGTCGAAGCCGGCCGCGCCCGGATGGCCGAGTTAGAGCAGCAGGCCGACGAGGCTCGCCGCCGCCTGGACGAGAAAACACGTGAACGCGATTCGCTGCAGGCGAGCGTTCGGGAACGCGAAGGGGCGATTGAAGCTGCGCGCCAAATGGTGCTCCGGTTGTTGGGCGAAGTATCTTCGCTCAAGAATTCGCTCGCGCAGATGGAAGGGCATTTCCAATCGATCGAGCGCGATCATGCGCGGCTTTCGCGTGAAGAGCAGTCGGCGCAGTCGGACCTGGAACGGCTGGAAGCGCGCAAGGTCGAGGTAACCGGCGCGCTGAGCACGCGTCAGATGGAGCTAGAGTCGTTGGCCGATCAGCGCAAGCGGGTCGAAGCCGACCTGACCGAGCGCCGGCAGATGGCGAACACCGCGCGGAAAGATCTGGACGAGTTGCGGGCCCAGTTTTCGCATCTCAAGGCGCGGCGCGATTCACTCGACGAAATCCTTTCGCATCGAGCGTATACCACCGAATCGGTCAAGCGATTCTTCACCGCACTTGAGAGCGGGCAGGCGGCGAATCTGAAACCGATCGGTGTGCTAGCCGATTATGTCGAGGCCGACAACGCCTTTGAAAAGGCCGCTGAAGAGTTCCTGAATGAGGAGCTCGAATATGTGATCGTGAAGGATTGGTCGCAGGCCGAATCGGGCATCGACTTTATGCGGAGCGATCTGGACGGCCGGGCTACATTCCTTGTCCACCCCGAGCCGGGCGCCAACGTATCGCACCAGCCTGCGCCTGAACCGTCGCTCGGTCCCGATACGGGGATCGTGGGCCGGTTGAGCGAAATGATTCGCATGACCAACGGTCTGACTCAGGCTCCCGCCGCGCTGCTGCCAAGGTTGGCTCGTTGCTTCGTGGCCGAAGATCGGCAGTCGGCGCAGCGTTTGGCGACGCAGTATCCCGATTACTATTTCCTGCTGGCAGACGGCGTTTGCTACCACGGTCATGCCGTATCGGGCGGCCGCAAGACTGGCTCCGGGCCGCTCGCCCTCAAGCGCGAGTTGCGCGAGATCTCCGGCCAAGCCATCGCAAAACAGCGCGCAGTGGATGAAACCAACGAGTTGCTGGTGAATCTGGAGCGGGAAACGCAAGGCTTGGCGGCTGAGCTTGAAACTCTGCGCTCGCGCCAACAGGGCGAAGAGCGTGAAGCGATGGCGCTTGACCACGAGATGCGCCGTCTGGCCGAAGAATTCTCACGCACCAATTCACGTTTGTCGGTTTCACGAATGGAACTCCAGCGGTTGGAGAGAGAAACCGCGAAGGCGTCCGAGCAGCGCGAATCGAACCTGCGGCTGGTGGAAGAAAAAGAAGTCGCGCGGGCGGCGCAAGAGGCTGCCCTGGCCGGCATTCGATCGGCTTTTGAGTTCATCCAGTCGCAAGTGGGACAGGTGGTTGAGGAACACTCGGCCGTGCGCGTGGCGATGGCCGAATGCGAAGAGCGCCGGCGCTCGGAACGAAGCGCATTAGAACGGCTTCAGTCTTCCGCGCAGGAACTGGAGCGGCGGCGTTCGGGTGTGAACGCGATGATCGAGCGAATCGGCGTTGAGCGGACGCGGTTGTTAAACGACAATATGCAGCTTGACCAGAACGCCGAGCGTTTGGCCACCGATATCGGTTCCACCGAAACCAGGGTGGCTGAGTTCGCCGCTCGTGAGCAGAAGCTGCGAGAGGCCATGTCGGCGCACGATGAAACGCTGAAGGCGTTGCGTGGTGAGGCGCAAACCCTGCAGGAGCGGCGGTCGCAAACCGAATTGGCTTTGGTGGAACGCCGCGCGGCGTTGAAGTATCTCGACGAGACCTGTCAGAAGGAGATGAAGATCTCGCTGGAGGAACTCGCCGCCTCGCCTGAAGTGGAGGCCGATGCCGAACTCGACGAAGTGGCGCTGCTCGAAGCCGAGGAGAAGTACCTCGCGCTGAAGACGCGAATCGAAAATCTGGGCCCGGTGAATCCGGACGCGCTCGCCGAATTTGAGGAAGCCCAGACCCGGTATGACTTCCTGAACGCGCAACGGCAGGACCTGCTCGACTCGATTCGCGACACCGAGAAGGCGATTCAAGAGATTGACGTCGAATCGAAGAAACGTTTCCTCGAAGCATTTAACGTTATCAATGAGAACTTCAAGATCGGCTACGTGAAACTATTCGGCGGCGGATCGGCTGAGATGCGATTGACTGACGAAGCGAACGCGAACGACTCAGGCATTGACATCGTTGCGTCGCCCCCAGGCAAGCGGCTTCAGAACGTGCTGCTGCTGTCAGGCGGCGAGAAGGCGTTGACCGCGCTGTCGCTCCTGATGGCGATCTTCCAGTACGCGCCCAGCCCGTTCTGTATCCTCGACGAAGTGGATGCGCCGTTGGATGAACCCAACATTCAACGGCTGATGGGGCTGTTGAAAGAGATGAGCGCACACACGCAGTTCATAGTCATTACGCATGCCAAGCGGACCATGGAGGCCGCGCAGGCCCTGTATGGAGTTACCATGCAGGAAGCAGGTGTCAGTAAACTGGTTTCGGTTCGCTTCAACGCGGCGGCTGGCCAAATGGCTGCGGCAGCGGGAGCGGGCCAGCAAGTTGTGACCATGGGGCGCGCCTAGTAAACGCGCCGGTCACTCGATCTCGGTGGTCCTCCCGAGTGGCGGATTCCCTCTCCGCCAGATAGAGGGCAGTTGAGGGTGGACGCTTGCCCCGCGTCCGCCCTCCTTAATCGCCCGGGGATTGTTGGATAGCGATGCCCAAGCAAATCGCACTCGACGAGTGCCGCAGGTTGATTGACACCAAAAATTGGGACGCGTTTATCGGCTGTGTCGAATCGGCGCACCTTGAGTTTAAGGGCGAACCTTACCGCCTCGATTCAGACTCTCAAAAACAGGAACTCGCCAAGGACGTGTCCGCCTTGGCCAATGCAGATGGCGGGCTCATACTAATTGGCTTCAAGACGACCAAGGATATGAATGTCTTCGGGGACTACGTCGCCGAATTGCGCCCGATCCCAAATGGCATGTTCAATCCGGAGCAGTGCCGAGACATCATTGACAATTGGATCTACCCGGCACCGACCGCAAAGCCGGCGTGGGTCCCCTATGGCAAGGATTGCGGGTTCGGTGTCATTGATGTCGGCGCGGCAGATCCGGCGAAGCGGCCCCTCTTATTGAAGCGGGCCCTAACGCAAGACGGGAAGCGCAATGACATCGTTATCGGCTACTGCGAACGCTCCAGGGATGCCGTCAAATCCAAGTCCGTTGAAGAGATTCATTCGATTCTGCGGGCTGGCTTGAGCAATCTCGAGTTGAGTTCGCGGTACCAACTGATTCAAGAAACTCTCCAGCAACTCGTCGAAGCGCAGAGTCAGGCTTCGCGCTCCGAGACAGTCGCTTCGCTCAGGCGAGCGCAGGAAGCATCTTTTGCTCGCGACAAGCGCGAAGCCGTGGCCGCAGCGGAATTTGAGAATATCCCAAACTTGTTGCTTGCCGCCTAAGCCCCTACGGCGGTCGAGATGAAAGGGTTATTTGACGGCCGGGATTCCGAGTTACTTAAAGTTTTGAGCCACCGGCCGAAGCTCAGCGATAGGGGCTGGGACATTCCGCGTGGCGGACCTGTGGAGAATATACATGGTAGACTGCTGCGAGAGCTTGTACGGGAAGGCTATCTCCTTCAGCTTTCTCGTGAGGGCATCTTGATGTTTCTGGGTAAAGGAGACGCAGGCTACCTTTCTTATCCACTCCATCACGACGGCCTACAGCCCTATCGTTTGAATCCGTTTGTTCTCGCCTATTGCGTGTACGATTTCGCGTTGCTTGCCGATTCCGTCTACAAGTTCGCTGAGCCCGGCCCGTCCGAGTTGGTCTATGTACTTGAACTGCGGAATATGGAGAACAGCGGGCAACCCGCATTGCTCCATCCTGGGCACGGTAGACTAAACGCTTTCCTCTTCGATGACCGTTACAAGAAAATGCCTCACGATAGCAAATCGTTTGAGATTCGGATGCCATTTGGAATGTCTCCCGGCGTGGTCTGGCACAAACTACTGGCTGAGGTTTACCAAGGGTTTGGATTCGACATCGGGGACATACCCTATTCGCGGTCAGAAGACGGGGTTTCCACGGTCGACGACATCCGCCTCTTTGGTACGGGCCACCGCTAAGCTCGGCGGTTGACATGGCTCCATCCGGCCTCTAGCCTCATATATATGACCATTCAGCTCAAGCCCGAGCAAGAGCGCATGATTGAGGAAGAAATCCGAAATGGGCACTTCCAGAGCGCTGAAGAAGTATTGGATCACGCCTTCGCCGCCCTGCGTGAAAAGACCCGCCAGCCCAAAAGCCTGGTCGAATTTTTCCGCGACTCACCATTTGTTGGCGTGGAGATGAAGTTTGAGCGCAGCCAGGACACCGGGCGCAAGATCGAGCTATGAACGGTTTTCTGCTCGACACCAACGTCATCTCTGAGTTGGTTAGCGCGAAACCGGATCAACGTGTAGTGGATTGGATGAATGCTGCCAATGAGAAGCGGCTCTTTCTGAGCGTCATGACCCTCGGCGAAATCAGACAGGGGGTCGCCGCTCTTCCGCAGAGCAAGAAACGCACACGGCTGGAGATGTGGCTGGAAGTAGATCTGCGCCTTCGTTTCGCGGGCCGCATTTTGGCGATAGACGAGGCGGTCGCAGACCGTTGGGGCTCGATCATGGCGCAGGCGCAGGGCAAAGGCAGAACGCTGGCGGTTGTCGACCGCATGATCGCCGCCACGGCCCTTCAGCATGATCTCACTATGGTGACGCGTAACGTGAGCGATTTTTCGGTGCCGGGACTCACGCTCATCAACCCCTGGGAGATCTGATGGAACCGAGGGAACACCGCGCGCCGGGGTTGCGCTTGCGCTCAAGAGTAAAGCCGCTTCGCCCCAATTGGCGCGCTTGACTCCGGTCACCTTGGCATGATGTACTGGCAACCAAAGAGTATGGGGTCGATTTACTTCCGGGATTTTCTTGCCGCCTCGGGTGCGACCGTGTCGCCTTCCCCGATGTTGGCGTTCGCCTCGGACTCCACCGGCGACCCTAAATTCTGGCTCGACCACGAAGTCGTAGCCGTCGATTTCCAAGGAGTAACTTTCGAATGCGATTGATCTCAATCACCCTACTCGCCTCCGTTGGCGCCTGGTCTCAGGTATCCACGGGCACCTTCAACCTTGAAGTGAAAGACGGGTCCGGCGCGTTGATGCCCGGCGTAACCCTCAACCTTCAGCACACCGCCACTGGCGCCAAGCGCGAAGGCGTTACTAACGAACGCGGCCAGTTTCGCTCGTCGTTCATGCCGATTGGCCAATACACGATCGCGGCGACGATGCAGGGTTTTAAGCGCCAGAGTCTGACGGGTCTCAACCTGCTCGTCGATCAGGACGCCAACGTGACGATCACGATGCAGCCCGGCGAGGTGAAGGAGACGATCGAAGTAACCGGCGCGATGCCGCTGCTTGAGTCTTCCAGTTCCGCCATCGGGCAGGTGATTGAGAACAAGAAGATCATGGAGCTGCCGTTGAATGGGCGCAACCCCTTCGCACTTGGGTTGCTGGCCGGCAACACCACGCCGATGTTCGGCATGGGATCCAATCTGCCTTTTATCGGCGGCGGCGGCCGGTTTTCCTCAAACGAGGTACTGCTCGACGGAGTGGATAACAACACGATTCAAAACGCAGGTGCGGTGGGTCGCGCCGGCATCGCCTACACGCCTTCAGTGGATGCGGTGCAGGAGTTCAAGGTCAAGACCAACAACTTCTCGGCTGAGTTCGGCCACTCGGCGGGCACGGTTGTGACGGCGACGATCAAGTCCGGTTCCAACGACCTCCATGGGTCACTGTTCGAGTTTCTTCGCAACGACAAGCTTGACGCCAACAACTTCTTCACCAACACTGCCGGCCAACCCAAAGGCAAGTTTCGCCAGAATCAATTCGGCGCGGCGGTGGGCGGCCGGCTGATTCGCGACCGGACGTTCTGGTTTGCCGACTTTGAATCCACCCGTATCAAGCAACAATCGTCCAATTCGATCCTCGACGTGCCGACGGCCGATTTCCGGAACGGCAATTTCGCCGCCTACACCAACACGATCTACGACCCGGCAGCGCGACAGGTGGGCCCTGCGGGCACGGTGATTTCCACGCCTTTCCCGAACAATCTCATTCCCCAAGCCCGCATCAATCCGACGAGCGCCGCGATCGCCAGCCTAGTGCCGCTGCCGAATTTCGGTACCCCCGGCAGCGTAGCCCGTAATTTTTTCCGCCAGCGCCCGAACCAATTCCGGGGCGATCGTGGCGACCTCCGAATCGACCACAGACTTACCGATAAGAACAGCCTGTACGCACGCTACTCGCTCTGGAACCAACGGCAGCCAATCCCCGGAGCCTTCGAGGGCTTCATCGGCGGCGGCTCCAAGCGTATCGACTTCTCGCGTCATGCGGTAGTGGGAGATACTCATATTTTTTCGCCAAACGTGGTCAATGAATTTCGCTTCGGCTTTGTCCGGCACAACGGTTCCGATGTGGGCGACGCGCCGGGCGGCGTAGCTTTCGCCAATGCGAACAAGCTGGCGCTGTTCCCCTTCCCCGATCTTGGTTTCCCCTCGATCAGCTTCAACTTCTCAGGCGCCGCTTCGGGTTCACAACAGTTCTCCAGCTGGGGTGGCGGCTCGTCGAATTACAACATCGAAAATACGTTTCAGTGGTCGGACAACCTGAATGTTACGCGCGGTTCGCACACGCTGAAATTCGGCGGCGACGTACGCCGCTATCGTTACGAGGTACTCAAGGGATCGCCGTTTTACGGCAACATCATATTCGGTTCGCTCCTTAGTTCCAGTTCAGACCGATCCGGTTCCGGTGCGCCACTGGCCGATTTCCTGATGGGTCTCCCTGCCTTCTATGAAGGTACGCAGATGCTGGACTGGGGCCGCCATCGCACGATTTATGCCGGCTTCTACTTCCAGGACGATTGGAAGGCGACGCGCCGCCTGACGTTTAATCTTGGGCTTCGCTACGATCTCTACACGCAGCCAGTGGACGCGCGAGATCGCGGTTCGCTGTTCAACAGCAAGACGGGACGCTTCCAACTTCCGGGCGTCGACGGCTTCTCTCGCGCCATCGTGGATGGCGATCACAACAACATCGGACCACGCATCGGCTTCGCTTATCAACAATCGCAAAAGCTGGTCATTCGCGGCGGCTATGGTTTGTTCTACGGCCTGCGCGATCAGAATCAGGAGACGACGCAGTTCTCGGGTAACAACCCCAACGTGCCGACTCTCACGTTCCCCGTGGTGACGGCCCAGAACACGGTCGCCGCACCGTTCACGTTGAACACGCCCATCATCGCCGCGCCCTCCGATACCACGCTCGCCAGCTTCACGGCGGCTCGTCCTTTCGTGCGCACGATTCGCACGCAAATCTTCGATGGCGCAAAGTTTCCGCTGCTTCACCAGGCCAACGTCAGTTTCCAATGGGAGCCGAAGGCGAACTGGCTGCTGGAGACAACGCTTTCCACTTCGCGCGGCCGCGACTTGGCCACCTCGTTCTTACATGGAAATCAGGTTCCGTTCGAGTTCGCGCTGAACGGGCGCAACACGCAGGCCAACCGGCCATTCCCGAACGTCAACGGCACGATTCCGATGGTCGATTCGACGGGGACCTCCAGCTATCACGCGATCAATTTTAAAGTGGAGAAACGGCACAGCTCCGGCTTGAATTTTCTGCTGAACTATACGATCCAAAAAAACATGGAGACCAATGGCACGGGCCCGTCTTCGTTCACTCAAAACGGCGGCACCAGTTTTGTCTTCGATCAATACAATCTGTCACGCGAGCGCGCAGTGGCTCCGGTCGATGTGCCGCAGATTTTCGTGGCGAGCTATGGCTACGAGATCCCTTTCATGAAGGGCAACAAGCTGCTGGGCGGGTGGCAGGTGAACGGCATCACGACCGTGCGGGGCGGTTTCCCGAGCGATTTGCGCACCAACGTGCTGGCGCCGATTTTCAATACCTTCAACATGCCCGACGTCGTGGCTGGCAAAGAGGCGCAAGTATCGTCGGGCCGGGGCGTCGACAATTTCTTCGACCCAACGGCGTTCACGGTACCTGGTACGACGCGCTCGGCAGCGGGCGCGAACATTCAAAAACTCGGCGACTCGGCCCGGCGCAACGTCCGCGGCCCGGGCTCAATCAATGCCGATGTATCGGCTTTCAAGAACACGCGTATCGCCGAGCGCTACACGCTGCAATTCCGCGCCGAGTTCTTCAACCTGACCAATACGCCTACGTTCTTCCTGCCGTCGGCGAGTTCGAACAATATGACGTGCATCGGGCCCGCCGGCGCGGCTTGCAACGCAGGCAATCCGCAGTTCGGGAAGCTTTCCAATGGCACCGCCACGGGACGGCAAATTCAGTTCGGCTTGAAGCTACTATTCTAGTCGACGCGTATAGTAACCTCAGGCTTTCACCTGAGCAACAACCCGGTTCGCGAATCCGATAGAAACTATTGGGTGCGAACCGGGTTCGTGCTTTTCAGACGGGTGAATATGAGAATGACAAATACAAGAAAATGGATCGCATCGGCCGGGGCGGCAATCGCGGCCGGGATGTGTTTGACAGCGCTAGCCACGGCGCAAGAGGAAGCGGCGCAAGGCCCGGGGGTGGACCACTCGGAGTGTTCACTGTTTGGCCCCAATCGCGACAGGCATGGCGCTTCAGGCTTGGCCGCGGAGTCGCGGAAGCGATTCCGGATGAGCGAGTTGACGACGCAGGTTGTACCGCTATTGGCCACTTCCAAGGCGCGCTATGCGGTCAGCTCAACGCCTGCAGCGGTTTCAGATAGTCTGATCGACAAGCACCTTTTCACTGCCATGCAGGCAGCTTCGGTTACGCCCGCGCCGCGCACCAACGACTATGAGTTTTGCCGGCGAGTTACCTACGATCTGATCGGCAGACCTCCAACGCCCGAGCGTTTGGTGCAATTCGTCACCAACGGAGACCCGAACAAGCGCGCCGCCTATGTGGATGAATTGCTGACGCGGCCCGAGTGGGTCGACAA
>JAYUSQ010000049.1:0-26727 GCA_043755595.1 Acidobacteriota bacterium
AGCGCTCGTCTATATGGACGGCGCCAACATGAATGCGATGGTGGGCATCACGCGTCCCGGCGACTTCGGGATCGACGTCATGCACCTCAATCTGCACAAGACGTTTTCTACACCCCACGGCGGCGGCGGACCGGGCGCAGGTCCGGTCGCGGTGAAGAAACATCTTGAGCCATTCCTGCCGGTACCGCGCTTGAAGCGGATCGGCGGCTTATGGACGCTCGATGACGACCGGCCGCAATCGATTGGCAAGGTGCGCGCCTTCCTTGGCAACTTCGGCGTACACGTGCGCGCGCTCGCCTACATCATGGCGCATGGCGGCCCAGGGCTGCGCAACGCCACGCTCGACGCGATTCTGAACGCCAACTACATTCGCACGAAACTGGCGCCTTACTTCGATCTGCCCTACACGTCGCCGTCGATGCACGAGTGCGTGTTCAGCGATGACCGGCAGGCGGCCAAAGGCGTCCGCACCGGCGACATGGCCAAGCGGCTGATCGACTACGGTTTCCATCCCTACACCACTAGCTTCCCGATGATCGTCCACGGAGCTCTGATGATTGAGCCAACCGAGACCGAGCCCAAGGCCGAACTCGATCTCTTCATTGAAGCGATGATTTCGATCGCCAAGGAAGTCGAGACCGATCCGCAATTCGTGCTCGGCGCTCCATATGATACGCGTACCAGCCGCGTCGACGAGACGACGGCGGCGCGGAAACCGATCGTCCGCTGGCGTCCGCAAAAGTAGCGCACCGTATTTATGCCGCACCGGACGCCTTGGCTATTATTGCTGGGGCTTGTGGCGCTTCTTCGCCTTCCCTATCTCTGGTTCCCGGTGCAAGGGGACGATAATTTCTACCTCGCCATGGCGCAGCATGCGCTGATCGATCCGGTTCACCCCAACAATTTCAAGTACGTCGCAGAAGGGGCCGAGGTTGACCTGCGCGGCTTTCCCAAGCCGCCAGGCAACGCTTGGATTCTCGCCGGAGCGGTGACCGCGATGGGCGACATCCGTGAACCGGCGCTGCACCTGCTGTACGCGGGCTTTTCGTTGCTCGCGCTTTGGGCGGTTTGGGAACTGGCGCTAGTGTTCTGTGCGCGCCCGCATTGGGCCGTGGCGATCTTCGCGGCGGTTCCGGCTTTCGTGATCAACGGCAACTCCCTCGAAGCCGATATCCCGTTCCTCGCGTTTTTTCTGGCATCGATGGCATTCCTGGTGCGCGCGATCAAGGGCGAGTCAAGACCCGCGCTTGTCTTGATGGCGATCTCTGGCGCGGCTGCGGCGCTGATCGAGTACAAAGCCGTCGCGCTGGTTCCGCTGGGTGGGCTCTATATTTGGCGGAGCAAACGGCGTTCGTGGGCGCTCGCCTGGCTGGCCGTGCTCGCTCCCGCGTTCGTCATTGGCGCGTGGCAACTGTTCGAGCGATTCACCACTGGCGCGGCATCGGCGGAGGTTCTCGCTGGATACTTTCAATCACGCGGTCTGCAATCGCCGGACAAGAAGTTACGCAACGCGCTGGCGTTGACTGTCCACGCCGGCTGGATCGTCTCGCCGCTCCTCGCCGCCGCCACCTTCGGAAAGTTCGATTGGGTGGCCGCTGTGCTGACGGCTCTGGCCGGCGCGTGGTTTGACCCGAGCCCGCTCTTCTGGCTCCCGCTCGGCTGTGGTGTGGCCATCCTGCTCCGTGCGATTCGGTCAGCCGTCGCGGACTATGCGGAAGCGTGGTTACTTCTCTACTTTCTGTTCGCGCTAGTTGTCTTCTTCTCCGGTTCGGCGCGCTACCTGTTACCCCTGGCCGCGCCGGTTGTCATCGCGACGGTGAATCGGCTGCAAGGGCGGCCCACCATCCTTGCCGCCGGATTCGCGCTCCAACTCGCGCTCGCACTCGCGCTCAATCATGCCAACTACGAGCATTGGAGCGGTTACCGGGCGGCGGTCGCGCAGTTGAAAACTTCGCTTGCCTCGCAGCGCTCATGGATCGCCGGCGAATGGGGCTTACGATTCTACGCGGAGAGCGAAGGCGCAGCGCCGCTCCGCCGAGGGCAGTCCGTGCGTCCGGGCGACATCGTCATTTCCTCCCGGATCGGCCAGCGCATCGAATACACAACCGGCGGAGGCGCCGCGGCGCCAATCCTTGAGTTCCCCGTCAAGCCTTCCCTGCCCTTGCGTTTGTTAGCGGCAAAATCCCGCTCGACTTACTCGACGCATGAGGGCGGCTTCCGGGCTTTCGACATCTCAACCGAGCCAGCCGACGTAGTAACTGCCGTCCAAATTGTCGAGCGCGCGCCACAGCTTTCGTTCGTACCCATGAACGCACCGGAAGTTTCGTTTCAACTTGCCACAGGTGTCTACGAATTGCAGGATAGTTGGCGTTGGACCAACCGGCGCGTCGTGGCATTGTTGAAGCGGCCCACTACACCGGCTCCCGTACAGGCGACCTTCCGGATTGTCGACCAGTCTCCCGTCCGGCGCGCGACCCTGACGGTAGATGGCAAAGTGGTAGGAGACCAGACCTATCCAGGTCCAGGGCTCTACACGCTTCGCTCGGACCAGCCGTTCGCCGCAAAGAGCGAATCCGTCACCGTGACGCTCACGTTCGACCGCTCCTTCCACACAGCCGAGGACGCACGCGAGTTAGCGGCGATTCTCACGGGCATCGGCTTTGCGCCTTGACAGCATATTCGACGCCATCAACCTGCGACAATGTGAGTGAGTAAAATCATGGCTGTGACACTCGAACAGATCAACATTACCGTGCCAGCGCAATTGGCAAGGTTCGTGCGGCGAAGGGTCAGTTCGGGCAAGTTCGACAGTCCAAGCGCTGTTGTCCGTGATGCACTGCAACGCGCGATGGAAGCGGAGGCCCAAATCCAAACGGGCCGTACTGAGAATTGGCGCCGCCTGAACTTGCCAAAGCGAAGCGAGGAGTACAGCGCGGCATCCAGGATTTGGACGAGGGACGGTACACCGAGTTTAGTGAAAGCGGCCTCCGGGCTTTCTTCGCCGATACCAAGGTCCGGAACGCGAAGCGCCTGAGTTCTTTGGCGGCCAAGCCGGTCAAACCCTAGTAGATCCGATGGCGAGGTACACGCTTACCCGCACCGCGCAGAAAGACATCGATCGCCTATGGCTTTCATTGCAAAGCGGTCCGGCTCGACTGACACGGCTGAACGAGTCCTTGCAGGTATCCTCGAGAGGATTGTGATGCTTGCCTCATACCCCAAAAGTGGCAAACGCGCCGTAGGCGTTGACCCAACCGGGCGGTGTCCAATCCTCGACAATTACCTCATCTATTACCGAGAGCGGAAAACACATATCCGGATAACGCATATCTTCCACGGCAAGCAGGATCAGGTCAAAGCCGGAATCGGCGACACGAAGCACAGGGCTGTTCTTATTCAGCTGAGCCGGGCGCCGTAGTTATCCTGGTAGTACTCGCGATAAGCGCCGGACCGCACCCGATCCACCCACGCGGTATTCTGCCGGTACCAATCCACCGTCGCCTGTAACCCAACCTCAAAACCCATCGCGGGCGTGAAGCCGGTTTCGGCCTCCAGCTTGGCGCTCGACAACGCATAGCGGCGATCATGGCCCGGCCGATCGGTGACCCATTTGATCAACGATTCCGGCTTGCCCGTAGCGGCCAGAATCCGCTTGACGACCTCCAGATTCGGCAAGGAACGGTTACCGGAAATATTGTACGCTTCTCCCGCGCGGCCTTGGTTCAGCACGTTAAAGATCGCGCGTGCGTGGTCGTCCACAAACAGCCAATCACGGATCTGCTGGCCGTCGCCGTAGACCGGCAGGGCCTTGTCCTCCAGCGCATTACAAATCATCAACGGAATCAGCTTCTCGGGAAACTGATACGGGCCGTAGTTATTCGATGCCCGCGTAACAGTCACGGGCATCTTGTAAGTCGAGTAATAGGACAGCGCGAGTAAATCGGACCCGGCTTTCGACGCCGAGTACGGACTGCTGGTTCGCAATGGATAATTCTCGTCGGCATCGTGCGGCGCGTCGATGCTGCCGTACACCTCGTCCGTCGAAACATGCACGAAGCGCGCCAGTTTGGTGACGCGCGCCGCCTCCAGCAAACTGAACGTACCGCGCAGATTGGTTTCAAAAACGGGCGCGGGTGACAAGATGCTGCGATCCACATGCGACTCGGCGGCGAAGTGGACGATGGCGTCGATTCGCTCATCGGTGATGAGCCCTTCCACCAGCTTTTGATCGCAGATATCGCCCTGGACAAACCGATACCACGGTGAGCGGGACACCGCCGTGAGGTTATCCAGATTTCCGGCATAGGTAAGTTTGTCGAGATTGACGATACCGACCGTGGGCTCAGTCTGGTGAAGCAACCGGATAAAGGCCGAGCCAATAAATCCGGCCCCGCCGGTAACAAGTAATTTCATGCGTGTGGTGACTCACTGTCATGGTATCGCACCACCCGCGAATGGTCGGGCTTTTCCGGGCGAACCGCGTCACCAACCCATGCGAGAGCCGGATCAGATCGTGCGTCTTCATATGGATTGCTTCGGCGTGCGATCCAGCGTTGAACACCACCTCGTGCTGGCTGGCCAGATGCTGGTCGATATAGACAGGGATTCCATAGATTGGCAAATGGGGGCATAGCGCCAACTTCCACATCCGGGAACAACCGCATCAATTCAGCTTCGTTGGCCAACCGCAGTTCGGTTGCGCCAATCGACTCACCAAGTAGCGCCGGATCGATCAGCGTGTTGGCCGGGAGCAGCGCCATACCGTAGACGCCGTCGGCGGCAAAGACCACCGTCTTGGCCATTTGGCGCAACGGTGTGTGGTCATGTAGCGCGATCTCCTTGGCAGTATTACCGGGCCGATGAATGCTAACCGAGTAATCGACACCGCTAGAGCTCAGATAGTCTTGCAATCTTGTCGAGATCATGATTGCCTCCTGAACATTCAACGGCATTCGCGTGGCCAAACTCCGTTAAGCGCAGCCCCCACGAAAAACCGCTCCCCCCGCAGTTGTGAGGGAAGCGGTCAAAACCAGGCGTATCGGAAACTGGCGGCTATCGGCGGGTCGGGTCGGCCGATTCCGTCGGCACACCCAACTCGACAAAAGCCTGTGCGGCGCGGCCCGCATCGAACTGCCCATCGCGCGCCAAACGCGACAAAGTGGCGCAGACGATCGACTCCGAGTTGACCTCGAAGAACTTGCGCAGGACCTCGCGATTTTCCGAGCGGCCAAAGCCATCCGTGCCGAGTGTAACCAGGCGTTTGCCGATCCACGGCGAAAGCTGATCCGGCACAATCTTCAAATAGTCGGACGCGGCGACGATCGGCCCCACGACGCCGTCCAAAACACCTTCGATCGCCGTGCGCCTGGGCGTCTCCGCCGGATGCAGGCGGTTCCACCGTTCGGTTTCAAGCGCCTCGCGCCGCAACTGCTGATAGCTGGTGACGCTCCAGACATCGGTCTCGACGCCATACTTCTCCGCCAGGATCGTCTGCGCCTTGAGCGCTTCGTTCAGGATCGGACCGCTGCCAAACAGCTGCGCCACCGCCGGGCCGTGGGCCGCTTCCTGATACCTGTAGATGCCGCGCAACACACCCTCGCGAATGCCCGGGCGATTCGGCATCCCCGGCTGCGGATACATTTCGTTGTAAACGCAAACGTAGTAGAAGATGTCCTCGCCGTTTTCATACATGCGGCGAATGCCATCCTGAATGACGATGGCCAATTCGTAGCCATAAGCGGGATCGTAGACGACGCACGTGGGCACCGTCGACGCCATCACCGGGCTATGGCCGTCCTGATGCTGCAAGCCTTCGCCGTTCAGCGTCGTGCGGCCAGAAGTGCCGCCCATCAGGAAGCCCTTGCCGCGTGAATCGGCGAAGGCCCAGATGAGATCGCCAATGCGCTGGAACCCGAACATCGAGTAGTAGATGAAGAACGGAATCATCGGCACGCCGTAGGTGGCGTAAGAGGTGCCTGCGGCGGTGAAACTTGCCATCGAACCAGCTTCGGTGATGCCTTCTTCTAAAATCTGCCCGCTGCGCGATTCCTTGTAGAAGTTGAAGTCGTCACTATCGACCGGCGTGTACAGTTGCCCTTGCGAAGCGTAGATCGACACTTGCCGGAACAGCCCTTCCATACCGAACGTACGCGCCTCGTCCGGGACGATGGGCACGATGAACTTGCCCAGTGCGGCGTCCTTTAACAACGTGCGCAGGATCGCCACGAAGCTGCCGGTGCTCATCGTCGGCTTGGGCGTACCCGCGATCACATCGGCGAAGGCCTCGAGCGGCGGGGCCTTGATCTCGATCGGCTTCGGCTTCCTGACCGGCAGATACCCGCCCAACGCCTCACGCCGCCCATGCAGATATTTCATCTCTTCGGAATTGGCATCGGGCCGGAGGAACTCGATATTCTGAACCTGCTCATCGGTCAACGGCAGCTTGAAGCGGTCGCGAACATAGAGCAGTTCGGGATCCTTCAGCTTCTTGGTGTTGTGCGCGACGTTGCGGCCTTCGCCGGCGCTGCCTAGACCATAGCCCTTGACGGTTTTCGCCAGGATCACCGTGGGCTGGCCACTGGTTTCATGCGCGCGCTTGAAGGCGTTGTACATCTTCGAAGAGTCATGGCCGCCGCGAGGCAGCGCCGCGATTTCTTCGTCGGTCATGTCGGCCACCAGTGCGGTCAACTCCGGATACTTGCCAAAGAATTCATTGCGCACATACGCGCCGCCCTTGGCCTTGAACTTTTGATACTCGCCGTCCACGCACTCTTCCATGCGTTTCAGCAGCAGACCGGTACGGTCCTTCAACAGCAGGCGGTCCCAGCCCTCACCCCAAAGCACCTTGAGGACGTTCCAGCCGGCGCCCCGGAAGATGCCTTCGAGTTCCTGAATAATATGGCCGTTGCCGCGCACCGGACCGTCCAGCCGTTGCAGGTTGCAGTTGACCACCCAAATCAGGTTGTCCAGTTTCTCGCGCGAAGCCAGCGTAATCGACCCAAGCGTCTCCGGCTCATCGCTCTCGCCGTCGCCCACGAAGGCGTAGATCTTGCGATTCGTCGCCGGGATCAAGCTGCGGTTTTCCAGGTAGCGCATGAAGCGCGCCTGATAGATCGAGTTGATCGGACCCAGGCCCATCGAAACGGTCGGAAAGCTCCAGAAGTCCGGCATCAGCCATGGATGCGGATACGACGACAGACCCGGATGCTCACGCAGTTCGTGGCGGAAATTCTTGAGATGCTCCTCGCTCAAACGGCCTTCGAGAAACGCGCGGGCGTAAACGCCTGGCGACGCGTGGCCTTGGTAATAAACGAAGTCGCCCGCCTCCGCCCCGTAGCTGCCGCGGAAGAAGTGATTGAACGCCACTTCGGAAATCGTCGCCAGCGAAGAAAACGTCGAGATATGGCCGCCGATACCGTCGTCGTATTTATTCGCGCGTTGCACCATGGCGAGCGCGTTCCAACGAATCAGCGCCGTGATGCGATCTTCAATCTCGCGATTACCGGGATACGGCGATTCATCTTCCACCGGGATCGTGTTGACATAGGGCGTGCTCAACTTCACCGGCGACGAGACGCCGAGCATGTACGCCCGGTCGGCTAGCCGATTCATCAGGAAGCGGGCGCGATCATGACCGATTTCGTCGATGATCTGGTCCAGCGCTTCCAGCCATTCGGATGTTTCAAGGGGGTTGAGGTCTTCGGAAACTGTGCGGGTTTGCAACATTGGTTAATTTAGGTTCCAGGAGAGCTACGGTACGCGGTAGCGCATCTTTTAGGATACCGCTTTTTTGCCGCTTTGCATCGTCGTGGTAGCATGCATTTCGACGGACAGTCACTATGGCGTTTATCGTCTTCCGGTTGCTGATCAAACTGGCCTCACTCGCCTTCGCGCTATGGCTGGTGTTGTCGGCCGCGCTCTTTGCCATCATGTGGCTGCCGCCCGCCGATCTGACGCGGATCATCGGCTCGATTCCCCGGCCGCTCATGGTGGCGATGCCTCTGTTGCCATTCGAAGCTCTCTGGAACATCGCGGCGGCGGGCGCGTTGCGCGTGGGCGATCCAGCGCCGGATTTCGACCTGCCACGTCAGGATGAATCCGCGCGCGTGAAGCTCTCTGAAAACTTCGGCGTCCGGCCCGTTGTGCTGGTGTTCGGCAGTTACACTTGACCGCCCTTCCGGCGGGAGGTTCCCGTCCTGAACAAGTTGTATGCCGAGTACAAAGATCGCGCCGCCTTCTATGTCGTCTACATCGAGGAAGCCCACACGACGGATCTTTGGCAGTTGCCGGTGAATGAGGAACAAGGCGTCGTCGTGGCGACGCCTAAGACAGACGAAGAGCGCGCAGGCGTGGCAAGCGCGTGCGTGCGGAATCTGAAGATCGATATACCGGCCGTGGTTGATGGTCTCGACAACTACATCGGACGGGCCTACACGGCGTGGCCGGACCGCCTCGTCTTGATCGATAGGTATGGCCGCGTGGCCTACAAGAGCAAGCCCGGGCCGTTCGGTTTTCGGCCGGGCGAGATGGCGGCGTTCTTGGGGAAGGTGGTTGCCAGCCCGCAACCGTGAGTTTAGCGAATGCTTGACTTTTCAGTCCAGCTTCCGCTAAACTTCGGTAGTGAACCTGGTGAGCAAGCCCAACCTGTTCGACGCAGCGCGAGCCACCAGGAATCCCGAACTCATCGAGAAGGTTGCTCGATGGTATGAGTTAGCCGCCAAGAATGATTTCGATCACTTCGTCGAACTTCAGACCGGGTTCCCATCGGTAGATCAGGTGGACGGCAAACTGGTCTTCAACCTGGGTTCGCATCGCTTGATTTGTCGTGTCTCGTTTCTGCGGAAGGCGCTCTTCTTCAAATCGCTCCTGAACCACGCCGCGTATGACAAAGGAGGGTGGAAATCGGCATGATCGATACAGACTATTTGGAACTCCTGGTGGCGCACCAGCCGGCCAAACCTCGCAATCGCGAGGAACTGGACGGCATGACGGCTCTGCTTGAAACCCTCGCCGCCAATGAGACTCCCCAGTCGCCAGCTATGGAGCGGTTTATCGAGACGCTCATGGCGCTAGTGCAGCAGTATGAAGAGGAGGTCGATGCCGGTCCAGACGCCTCGCCCGCCGGTGTCTTCAAGTATCTGATGGAGGAGCGCGGTCTGCGCCAAGTCGATCTGGTCCCGATCCTGGGCAGCAAGTCGTACGTGAGCCAGATCCTTTCAGGGCACCGGCCCATCGGCAAGGAAGCGGCGCGGAAATTGGCGAAGTATTTCAGGGTCGGCGCACAGAGTTTTTCATAAGCTTCGAGCGCTACGGGTACAGTCTAACGATCTCCCACAAGCCCGACTCGTCGCGCCGCCGGTAACGAAACCGATCGTGCAAACGGCTCGGCCGGCCTTGCCAAAACTCGATCTCGTCCGGCTCCACGTGATAACCGCCCCAGCGCGGAGGCAACGGCACATCGCCTCCCGCAAACCGCTGTTCGAGCGCTGTAGCTTCCGCCTCGAAATCGGCGTCGTCCGGAGCTTCACTACTTTGCTGAGATAACCACGCGCCTAGTTGGCTGGCGCGGGGCCTCGCGGCAAAATACGCTTCGCTCTTCGTCCGATCCAGCACGGACACCCGGCCCCGGATGCGGACCTGACGTTCCAATTGACTCCAGAACAAAATCAATGCCCCCGCCGGACGAGCTGTGAGATCGCGCCCCTTCTTGCTGTCGTAGTTGGTGAAGAACTGGAAGCCGCCGTCTTCGGTCCCGCGCAACAGTACGATCCGGGCATCGGGCAGACCGCCGCTTCCTACGGTCGCCAACGTCATTGCGTTCGGTTCTTTGATCCCGGCGGCCACGGCATCGGCAAACCAGACATCGAATTGCGCGACCGGGTTCGGGTCCAGATCGGCGCGGCGCAACGAGCCCTGGGTGTAGTTGGATCGGAACTCTGGAGCAGTCACTAGTTCTTAGGATGCTCTATTTTTCATAGGCCGGAAGCACCGCCATGGCGCCGTCTCCAAACCGCAGCCCAACCCCGGTGAGCGCCACGCCTTGGCGGTTGGAAAACTCAAGCATGCCCTGAGGCGAACCAAGTTCCCAACGATCGGCGGCGTTCACCACCAATTGTCCTCGCGCCGGAATCCGGAAGGAATCCTGATACCGCGGATAGCGGCCGGCCAGATCGTACAGAACCGGTTGGATATCGACAGGAATTTCGTTGGGGTTGATCAGAACGATGCGCGTCGAATTGCTTCCCAACACATCGAAAGGAATCACGACACGCCCCATCAGACCGCGTTGTCCGCCGAGCGCCGTCTCGTAATTTTCCACCAGCGGACCCGCCGGAGTTCCCGTATAGCTTTGCCGCAGCAACATGAAGCCGTTGACCTGTTTTGAATACCGGCTTTCCAGCCAACCGCCCGCCGGGCGCGAGGTGTCTTTGCAAGGAGCCTGCCACTTCAGCATACCGTTGCCCGGCACCACTGGCGCAGATTCATCGCTCAATGTCTGGCCGCCGAACCGCGTCTTGTCGGGCCACAATCGCAGCAACCCGAATTGCCCCGAAGGCGTCGTGTTGGCAAGGTACGCAGTCGACTGCCACATTCCTCCTACGCTCACGTTCGGCAGCGCGCGGTCGACGCCTAACTCGGCGCAGGCCACGGCCGGATAAGTGTAGAACCCCTTGGCTTGTGAACGCAGACCGATCGCAAACAACCGCCCGCCATCGTAGCGAAGCGATAGTAATCCGCGCCGCTCGGCCGACGAAGTCCACTTCTGCGACAGCACTACAGAACTTCCCTCGTACCCGGCCAGCGTGAATTTGCCTTCGTTCGCAATCTCGGCGCCGTTCTCATTCAGAACCGATACTTCGACCGTCACCGGATCGTCGTCGGCATTAGCCAGCGACACCGACGCCTGCGCGCCGTCAAGATTATCGAAAGGCAGCAGCATGTGGTCGCGATACGGATTCAACATCGGCACGGTTGCCTCGACCGGCAGCCACTTGGACACCGTCTTCGCCTCCGACAGCACCGTGTGCATGGCGACCGGACCATCGGCAGTCATCCTCACCCACCCTTGCTGCGTCCGGCTCTGAGCGCCTTGCGTCTCGATCACGCGCAAACCGCCAGGCGGAATTGTTTCGTTCTCGACGCGCGTGACCAACCCTTTGTTCGTCACTCCCACCAGCCAGGGAGCGCCGGCGCCGTCGTTCGACGCAGCAGTCCAAAACTCGATGGTCGCCCGGGCTTCGACAGGCGACGGGTTCACCAGATAAAGGCGCGTCCGCCAACCGCCGCCATCTAAAACAGCCGGAGACAAAGTAGGCGCAATGATATTGAAGCGCACTGGAATCGTCGCTAATATCTCGTTAGTGGCAACCGCCCGCAGCGTAATCGTGTCTGTATAAACACCCGGTTCCAAGCCGAGTGGAGTCATCGACACTCTCAAGATCACCGGCCAAGTCCCGGTAGGCGGATCCACGGCCAGCCATGGATCGCTGTACACCACACGGTAGAGGACACCATCCCGGTTGCCGCCTTTAAGGCTGACTACAGTCGAAACGGCATTCTTCGAACCCGCTGGAACCGAGAGCGAAACGCGCCGGGGCTCGATCGTGACCGGAACCACTTGTGGCGCCGCCTCAACTTTGAGCTGTACCGTGACCCGATCGGCGAAGCCTTCGCCGGTGATGACCAGGACGCCCCAATACTCGCCGGCTCGCGCCGGAGGTGTGACGACAGCGTTGAAGCTGCAAGGCGCGGACTGATCGGCGCACTGCGAGGCGCCGAGGCGAAGATCGGCCGACAGCCAATTGCCGCCATCGCTGGTCTCCGGTGTCACGCTCACGTACAGAGGCGGATCCACTTCTTTGCGGCCAACGCCAATCGTGAAACGCGATGCCGAAGCTGAGGCCGATGCGACAACGTTCAAGGAAGGAATCGTGTCGGGCTCAGCCCGGACCGCATCTGTCTCGGCTGTAACCTTCAACTGCACGGGCACCTTTAACGGAGCGGCGGAACCGCCGCTTAAGGTGATAGCCAAAGTGGCCACAAAGCGCCCGGCCTTCGCTTGCGCCAGTTGCGCCTCGTCTACGAAAACCTCCAGATCCATCGGCAGTTGCCCTGTCGCCGAGTTCGAACCCGTGGTCTCGCCGACGCGGCGAATCAGAAGCCATTCCCGGCCAACCGGCGAAAGCACGGCCGCATTGACGATGACCGATTGCCCCTCAGGACCTGTGATGCGAAAACTGGCAGCGCCGGGCTCGAAAACTCCGGGATTGGCGGCCGACCCTTCAGCGGGCGCCATGGGCGCAGTATAAGCCAGACAAATCGTATTGGACGAGATCGCTTCGCAGCGAGCCGCCTCAGTGGCAATACCGGCGGCGAGCGGAGTTTGCGCGACGAGCGCTATGGCAGCGAACAGACCTGTGAACAACGTCCGGATCATGGTTCCTCCCTTGATCTATCGGACGACTTGTCTCTAAGTACCCTAGGTTGTCCCACCTAGTGGCGAACTGAATTGGTATCAGATTGGCGCCCGTTTCCACCGGGTCTCTTCGCTCTAAGTTAACATAGATACTAATGTCCACCGATGCGAAGATCGCGCTCCTGGCCTCGCCCGGGCTTGGTCCAACCTCGCCATCGGCGGCGGACGCCAATCTGCAGATTTTCGCTCGTAGCCTGGCGCATGACTTTAATAACCTGATTACCGGGATCCTCGGGCACGCGGCTTTGATTGAAGCGATTGCCCCGGCGGACGATCCCGATATTGGCGAATCGGCCACGATCATCCGCAAGACGGCCGAACGCGCGGCGGAGTTAAATGCGCAATTGATGAACCTCTCGGGCCGCGATGTCCATCGGTCGCTGCCCATCGATGTGCATGAGACGATCCGGGAAGTAGCGGGTTTAGTCACACCTTCGCTGGCGGGCCGCATCGGGCTGCTGTTGGAACTCCGGGCCGAGCGCTTTCACATCACCGGCGACGCTGGACAACTTCATCAGGCGCTGCTCAATCTCGCGATTAACGCCCGGGACGCGATGCCGCACGGCGGAAGCCTGTCGTTCTCCACCAACGTGAACGCCGGACAGCTATGGATCCGCGTGACCGACACAGGCAGCGGGATTCCGATCGAACTGCAGCAGCGGATCTTCGAACCGCTGTTTACAACCAAAGGCGATGGCAAGGGCACCGGGTTGGGGCTTGCAGTCGTCAAGCGGGTGGTAGAACAACATTCCGGTTCGATCGATCTACGTTCGGCGCCAGGATTTGGCACGACGTTCTGGCTTCGCCTTCCGCTTCGCCAACAGGCCGCCGCGGCAGTGGCAGGACTATAGCCCGGCCACCGCTCACCGGGCGCTTCAGCTCGGTTCCGAGCCGCGACGGTAACGGAGCGGTCAGTCCTGGCCGCTCCCCATCCCCGGTTTGCTAGCCTAAAAGGACAGCATGCCAGTTCCGGTTTCCCAGGCTTGGACCGTCGCCACCTACGTCTTGAAGCAGAAGCTTGCAGGCCGCAAGCGCTATCCGCTGGTGCTGATGCTTGAGCCGCTATTCCGCTGCAATCTGGCGTGCGCCGGCTGCGGCAAGATCCAATATCCTGCCCACGTGCTGAAGATGAATCTGTCCCCGGAAGACTGTTTCAAAGCCGTGGACGAGTGCGGCGCGCCCACCGTAGCGATTCCTGGCGGCGAGCCCCTCATGCATCCGCAAATTTATGAGATCGTGGCCGGCCTGGTGGCTCGCCGCAAGTACATTTACCTGTGTACCAATGCGCTGCTGCTCAAGGAAAAGCTGCCCTTGTTCACGCCGAGCAAGTACCTGTCGTTTTCGGTACACATGGATGGCGAACGCGAGCATCACGATTTTTCCGTCTGTCGCGAAGGCGGCTACGAGATTGCGCTCGAAGGCGTGCGCGCCGCCATCGCACGAGGCTTTCGCGTCACCACCAACACCACGCTGTTTGAAGGAGCCGACGCCAAAAGCGTGCGCCGGTTCTTCGACGACATGATGGAAGTGGGCGTCGAAGGCGTGATGCTGTCGCCCGGTTATGCCTACGACAAAGCGCCGGACCAAAAGAGCTTCCTTGGCCGCGAAGGCACGCGCAATCTGTTTCGCAAGATCCTATCGAATCGGAAGCCGGGTTGGCGGTTCAATATGTCGCCGCTCTTCCTGGAATTCCTCATGGGCAAGCAGACCTTCGAATGTACGCCTTGGGGCATGCCCACTTACAATCTATTTGGCTGGCAGAAGCCCTGCTACCTGCTGCAGGACGGCTACGCGGACACGTTCCTGGAGTTGATGGATTCAACCGCCTGGGAGAAATACGGTACCGCCAGTGGCAATGCGAAATGCGCCAACTGCATGGTGCACTCGGGCTACGAAGCCAGCGCCGTCGACGCGACGTTCGGTTCTTTGCGCGGCTTGTGGGCCACGGCGAAAGCGACATTTTCTTCCACTTACGCCGATCCCGCCGCCCTGAAAGCGCTGGAACAACCGGCGCCGCCATCTTCCTCGTTGGTGCAAATCGGCGCGCCGAAGGAGGAGGTTGGCGCGTGACCGCTGAACTCCTGGACGCGATCGAAAAGGCGTTCGACTATCGCGGCGACATCACCATCACCACCAAAGATGGCCGCTCCATCGAAGGCTATGTCTTCGACCGGCGCCCCGGAGAATCGGTCCGCCTGCTCCCCAAAGACGGCTCCGGTCAAAAGGTGACGGTACCGTATTCGGACATCGCCGATCTCGCGTTTACCGGGCGCGACACCGCCGCCGGTAAAAGCTGGGAAGCGTGGGTCAAGAAATACCGCGAGCGCAAGGCGGCTGGCGAAACCGGCATCGCGCTCGAGCCCGAACCGCTCGAATAGGTATAATCGACTCTCCCAGTGGCTGACACTTCCACGCCGAAGAGCGGAACCGAACGACTGCGCGGCTTCGCCATTCTGCTGGCGATATACTGCGCCATCGTCTATGTTTTCCCCAAGCCCGACAGCGTAAAGCCCGAAGGCTGGCGCTTGTTCGGCATCTTTATCGCGACTGTCGTTGGTTCTATCATTGAGCCGATTCCCGGCGGCGCACTTGTGTTGCTGGCCGTAACGCTATCCAGCATCCTGGGCGGCTTGACTCTGGTCAACGCACTCGGCGGATATGGCGATCCCACGGTCTGGCTTGTGATGGCGGCGTTCTTCATATCGCGCGCACTCATTAACACCGGACTCGCGCGCCGCATTGCGCTACTGTTCATCCGATTGATCGGCCATAGTTCGCTCGGCGTCAGCTACGCGCTCTGTGCAACTGACACTGTGCTGGCGTCCATGATTCCCTCGAATGGCGCGCGGTCCGGCGGCGTGATCCTGCCGATCATGCGGTCCATCGCCGAGCTCTATGGTTCGCAACCGGGCGCTACCTCCGCGCTGCTCGGCTCTTTCCTCTACGCTTCCGTCTATCAGGGTATCTGCGTTTCCACATCGATGTTCTTCACCGGCCAGGCGTCGAATTCACTCGCCGCCGGCATCGCCACGCAAGCTGGCTACCCAATCACGTGGTCCAGTTGGTTCGTCGCCGGTTTGGCGCCGGGGCTGGTTTCTTTGCTGGTCGTGCCGTGGGTGGTGATGCGCGTGAATCCGCCTGAGATCAAAGCCACGCCAGCCGCGCGTCAATTTGCCGCGGGCGAACTCACTAAAATGGGCCCGTTGACGAAGAACGAGAAAATTCTCGCGCTCGTGTTTCTAGCGGTCTGCGGCCTGTGGGTCACCAGCGGCATGACCAAGATCGATGTCGCAGTGCCCGCTCTGTTGGGTGCGGTTTTTTTGATCGCGATGGGCGTGCTCTCGTGGGATGACGTGCGTGGCGAAAAGGCCGCGTGGGACATCTTCATCTGGTACGGCGGCTTGGTGCGCCTCGGCAAGGCGCTGAATGACACGGGCGTCACGCGTGAGTTCGCCAATTGGGTCGCCAACATATTTAGCGATGTCTCGTGGGTGACGATGTTTGCCATCGCCCTGCTGATTTACTTCTACGCGCATTACTTCTTCGCGTCGATCACCGCGCATATCCTCGCGATGTATCCTCCGTTCCTCGCCGTCTTGGTGATCAAGGGCGCGCCCATCGGGTTAGTCGCGTATGCCTTCGCGTGTTTCACAAACTTGGCCGCCGGTTTGACACACTACGGCACCACCCCGTCCCCGATGTTCTATGCGCACGGTTATGTCCCGATGGCGACTTGGTGGCGCGTCGGCGCGATCGTTTCCGTCGTGAATATTCTGATCTGGTCTACCGTGGGTTTCGCCTGGTGGAAACTCGTAGGCTTCTGGTAAAAAAAATGCGTGCGGCCCGCTAATTATCTGCCTCATTCGCGCCTACCCTTTCAGCTCGAATAGACAGAAAGAGGTCACAGCATGGCAAAGGGACTGGTTCTAACCGAAAGATTCGGATCAGTTCGATCAAATCAGACACCGGAGCGTACGACCCAGAGCATCTCTGGATGATGGTGGTATTGCGTAACAATCTTAGAGACGTTCTCAGCACGAATTGGCCCCATCTCGAGCGGCACCCGGAGTGCCCTGGCCAACTCGCTGCCATTTCCAAGCGCATTTTCCAAAACCAATAAATTGCGCCGGGTTTTGGTGCGATCCGGGTAGGATCAAACTCCAGTAAATATGGACGAGGGCCTGGAAGCTCTGGTTCGATCGCTCAAGCTGTCTATCTCGATGCGCAAGGATCGCTGAAAGTCATTCCGAAGAGTTTAGGCGCCTGTTTTCGGTAGTACTGGAATCATTGGCCGAGACGTGAGACCAGTTGGCGGACACCAATCGGCAACTGGCCGCCATATTGGTGAACCGGGGCGCCGGCCAGGAAGAAATGCGCGTGGAACAAAGACATGCGCCGCTGACCACGGCGAGCGATTGAAACGCAAGTAACGAAACACGCAGGCAATCCCCCGATATCGACGTCGCCGGCCTCGAACGGGAATGCATTGCAATCGCCCGCAACCGGGGTTGCGGTGGGTTCGCTTGGCTGGAAACTGGACCGGATTCTGGTAAGATCCAGGGTAGGGTCAAACTCCAATGAATATCGATGAACGCCTGGAGGCTCTTACTCAATCCATTGAGCTGCTGAGCTTGATGCACAAGGATCACGAAAGTCAATTCGAAGATCACAAGCGCCGAATTTCCGCTGTCATTGAATCGCTGGCTATCTCTCAGCAGGAGTTGGTGGAAAGCAATCGCCAACAAGCCGAGAGGAATCGTCAACAGAGCGAAACCAATCGCCAACAGAGCGAAACCAATCGCCAACAGGCCGAAACCAATCGCCAACTCGCTGTGATCGCCGCTGGCCTCCGCGAAGGCCAGCAGGATTTGCGCGAAGCCGTCATGCGCCTTTCAGTGATCGCCGAGGCCCATCAAGACACGCTCGATGACCACGGCGAGCGATTGAAGCGAAACTAACCCAACCCGCGCGCGGGCCTGAGAAGTTCACTCAATCGTAACCATCACGCCCCGCTGACTTACCCGCCCGCCCACTTCAATTAGAACCTCCACCGGAACACCACGCCGCACATCCGCCGCCGCCCGCGCCACGAGGCTCCTTCCAAAGGCCCCAGCGAATTCCGCCTCCCGCCCATCGATCCAAAGATGCACAACCGGATCGATGCCCAAGCCATTCACCACCAATTCCACCAATCCTCCACCCAGCGAGCGCGCGGCAAACAGCGAAGGCGCGGCCGTCACAATGCGCCGCCGCAATTCCTGCCCAGCTACCCGGATCGCCGCCTCCCCGGGAATCGTTGCTCGAGGAATCTCAAAGTTCACCTGTCCGGGCCCGCCGCCCCAGTAGGGCGCGCCACTGCCATTCACTTCCACGTTGCTCCGCGCCTCGACGCCCGGCCCAAACGCACTCACGATTTGCGCCGGAGCCAAATCTCCGAAAGTCCAAGCCGCACTGTCCAACACCCGCACCGAGGCCGCCCCATCCAGCCGGAAAGCCGCGACTGGCACGTCATGGTCAGAGTAAGGATTCGTCGCCAACGGAGCCGTCGTATTGCCATGCCACACTTCGAAGTTCGACCGGCGCGCCGCCAGCGCCTCGTTCACCATCACAAGATCGAGAATCTGCACGTTGCCATCTTGGATGTACGTGTAGCCCTGATCGATCGGCAGGCTCGCGCCGACATCCACCAGCCCCGCGCCCCGCGCAATGATTCCCGCAACATCGACATAGCCATCGTCGAACGGGAACGCATTGAAATCGCCGATCACCGCCAGCCCCTCACCGGGATTGTCGCGCTGCAACCGTTGCGCCATCGCCGCGACGGCCTCTGCTTGCGCGCGCCGTTTCGCCTGCACTTCCGGCGTCTCGACATTGATCAACGAACGCAAATGCACGGCCAGAATCGTGAACCGCACGCCACCCATCGACGCGCGCAGAACCAACGGCGGCCGGTCATGCAAGACGGCCGAAGCGCCCGCAGGCGTGCGATAACTCGCTCCTTTCTCCTCTTGCGCGACTCCAAGCACGGTCACCTTACGCGTGTTGACCAGGAAGCCCAGATCAATCCCACCCGGGTCATTCCCTTCTTCCAGAAACGCCTCGTAGCGATCGCCCAGACTCTGCGCCAGTTGCTTCAACACATTAAGATTCTCGGCTTCCTGCACCGCGATCACGTCGGGCAGATCCAGTTGTGTGCGCGCCATATCGGAGATCGCGGCGAGACGCACGGCGACGGCCCGATCCGTCGGAACCACGTCCGCCGTGCCCGGGTCGTCGACGTTATCGAATAGCCGCCGCAGATTCATCGACGCGACCCGCAATTCGCCTGGAGCCGATGGCGATACCCGGGGCGCGCGCTGCACCACCGCCCGGCGAATCGATCCGACCGCGTCCAGCACCACCGTATAGGCGCGAAAACCGTAATCGAGATTCCCCGTGACATCGTCCCACCGGTCGCCCGCAAATACGCTTTCGCTGCCCTGCGTGTCCACGCGAAGCCGTTCCGGATTGCCGTCCCAATTCACGCCCGGCTCACGCGCCGGAGTTGGCGTGCCATCCAGCACCGCCCAGAAAATCCCGTTGTCGCGTGGCGTGGCGTTCACCTCATCAAAGGAGCCGCCGGTGCCGCTCACCGCGCGGAGCGATGCAAAGCGAACCCGCATCCCCTCAAACCGTTCCAACACGTCTGGCCCGCCCGCCGGATAGAGTTGTGCGGTCGTGATTTCAACTAGCGGCGGTAGCGCCCTTGACTGCTGCGTCAAGGTGATGCTTGGCGAAGTAAGTTCGGTAAGAGTCGGACTCAGCGGATCGCTCGCAGGACGGAATTCGGCAACCGTCGCGAGGACGCTCACCACCCGGCCGTTCACAATCCCCGCCTCCGGCGCAGCATTCAAAAAAACAAAAACGCCTTCCGATGTATTGGGGTCCGCGTCTTCGTCCTCCGGCAGACTCTGCACGTAGAAGCCATTATTGCGGCGTCCCGTCACTACGCCTCTCAACGTTACGACCCTGCCCGCTAACGGCGAACGATTTCCCGATCCCTGAATCTGGCTGATTCGGGCAGACTCTGGCGGCGCGGCCTCCGCCAAACAATCGGTAGCGGCTGCCGCGGAATTGCGCGGCGCGGGTGTCGCCACCTGGAAATCCGCCGCGTTGTCACCGGTATCCACGCAACCATTGCGGCCCCGCAACGCAGCCGTAGTATTCGACAACCCCCGCACCGGAGTCCCACGAGCCCAATCAGCCGCGCCGTATCCGATCGAGTCCACAACATCGGCGTCCGCGCTCGGAGCGTTTCCCTCCAGCGCCGTCGCACGCCGCACCAGCGCCACCTTGGCCGCCGTGGCGCTCATCGCAATTGCGCCGGAAGCATCGGGCGCCGGCAGCGCCGCCGTTCCACCGGCCCCCGCCGCCTGCTGCACCAGAAAATACCGCCCCGGCTCCAAACGCCCCGCAATCGGAGTCACTTGCCACGTAGCGCCCGTCGCACTGGCATACTGAACCGTCCAACCGTTGACATCCACAGCCTCGCGGCCCCGGTTGAACAACTCAACAAAATCGTTCGTGAGTGAAGCGCCGGCATTGCCTCCGCCGCCATACACTTGACTGATAACAACCTGTGTCCAGGCCGGCGCGGCGAGGGCCGCGAACAAAATCAGGAACCGCATTGCTCCATCATAAACACCGCGCACGAGGATCTCGCGATATGATTTAACGATGCAGCGTTACCAGGTCGTGCCGTCAGGCTACTAGCCCTTCCGGACTTGAGAAACAGTTTCCACGAATGAAGCCAACCGATATCCGTGACCCAAATTATTTTCACAAGGTCGTCGATTGCCAATGGGCCTGTCCGGCTCACACCAACGTCCCCGAATACATTCGCCTGATAGCACAGGGACGCTATTCCGACGCCTATCTGGAGAACCGCAAGTCCAACGTCTTCCCAGGCATCCTGGGGCGTACCTGCGATCGTCCGTGTGAACCGGCCTGCCGCCGGGAACGCATCGATGGCAAGCCGGTCGCGATCTGCCGTTTGAAGCGCGTCGCGGCGGACCTCCGCGATGACGTCACAAGCATGCTGCCTCAGGCGCCCAAAACAAAAAATGGCAAACGCGTGGCATGTGTCGGCGCTGGGCCAGCCGCGCTCACGGTCGCCAATGACCTGATGCCGCATGGCTACCAAGTGACGATCTTCGAAAAGCTCGCCGTGCCCGGCGGGTTGATGCGCTCCAACATCCCTGCCTTCCGTCTGCCGGAATCCGTTCTGAATGACGAAGTAGGATACATCTTGAACATGGGCGTCGACATACGATACTCCTCGCCCGTCGCAAGCATGACGTCCTTGCTGGACCAAGGCTACGACGCAATCTTCGCCGGCACCGGCGCGCCGCGCGGCAAGGACCTGGAAATCCCCGGCCGTCACGACACCGATCGCATTCACATCGGTATCGATTGGCTGGAATCGGTCGCCTTCGGCCACACCGGCAAGATCGGCGAAAAGGTCCTGATCATCGGCGTCGGCAATACGGCGATGGATTGCTGCCGCTCTTCGCTCCGCCTCGGCGGCAAGACCATCAAAGTGATGGCCCGCCGTCCCCGCGCCTACTTCAAAGCGTCGCCGTGGGAACTCGAAGACGCCGAAGAAGAGAACGTCGAGATCGTCATTAATCACGCGCCCAAAAGTTTCGTCATCGAAAACGGCAAACTCACCGGCATGGAATTCGAGCGCCTCGAATGGGACGCCGCCGCCAAGAAATCGAAGTTGATCGACACGGTCATCATCCCCTGCGACGACGTCATTCTCGCCATCGGCCAGGAAAATTCCTTCCCGTGGATCGAGCGCAACATAGGCCTTGAGTTCGACAAATGGGACATGCCCGTGGTGAACGAGAAAACGTTCGAATCGACCCGCCCCGGTGTCTTCTTCGGAGGTGACGCCGCGTTTGGCCCCAAAAACATCATCTGGGCCGTCGAGCATGGCCATCAAGCCGCCATCTCCATTCATAATCACTGCGAGAAAATCTCCACCGCGGAACGTCCGCCCTATGCGATGAACCTCATCACGCAAAAGATGGGCTTCAGCGAATGGAGCTATTCAAACGACTACAATCCGGCGCATCGCCAGAAGATGAAACACGTCGACCTGGAGCGGCGCTTTCAACAAATCAACGTGGAAGTGGAACTCGGTTTCAGCGCGGAGCAAACTGCGCGCGAAGTCGAGCGCTGCCTCAACTGCGATATCCAAACCGTGTTCGTCGCGCCGAAATGTATCGAGTGCGACGCCTGCGTCGACATCTGCCCGGTGCAATGTCTGACCATCGGCGTCGACGCGGCGAGCGAAGAAGAGCTTCGCCTGCGCCTCTCCGCGCCCGCGACGAACATCACGCAAGACATCTACGCTTCCGCGCCGCTCCCTCACACCGGCCGCCTCATGTACAAGGATGAGGACGTCTGCGTCCATTGCGGTCTTTGCGCCGAGCGCTGCCCGACAGCCGCTTGGGACATGCAAAAATTCGAACTCGAAACACCTTACGCCGGGAGCTTGGTATGCACCAGTTAGCTAAGACCAGAGTCAACGATTTCGCCCTCAAGCTCGCCAACGTGAATGGCACCGGCTCGGCCAGCGCCAATAGTCTATTGATGCAGGCCGTCTTTCGCATGGGGATTCCCGTGTCGGGCAAGAACCTGTTTCCGTCGAATATTCAAGGCCTGCCCACTTGGTATGAGATTCGCGTCAACAAAAGCGGGCACGTGTCGCGTGCGCTCGACTATGACCTGATGGTTGCGATGAATGCGCAAACCTACGCGCGCGATGTCAAGGAGGTTCGCTCGGGCGGATACCTCTTGTACGACTCGTCTTGGCCGTTCGATCGCGCGCTCTTGCGCGACGACGTGACCTATCTCGGCGTGCCCTTCGCGCGTTTATGCAATGAGAACTTCAAGGAAACGCGCGAGCGTATTCTGATGAAGAACATCGCCTACGCCGGCGCGCTCGCCGCGATTCTCAACATCGACATGAAAGTCGTGGACGCGCTGCTCGACGAAAAATTCTCGGCTAAAAAAGCGCTGCGCGAATCGAACACGCGCGCCATTCAGCTCGGGTACGACTACGCCAAACAGCATTTCGATTGCCCGCTGCCGTTCCATCTGGAAACGATGAACGAGAACAGCGACAAGATCCTGATCGACGGCAACAGCGCCATCGCCCTGGGCTGCGTCTATGCGGGCGCCACCGTCGCTGCGTGGTACCCCATCACGCCCGCTACGTCGGTCATGGACTCCTTCAAAATGTTCTGCGAGCAGTACCGCAAGGATCCCGAAACCGGCAAGAACAACTACATGATCCTGCAGGCCGAAGATGAGCTCGCGGCCATGGGCATGGTGATCGGCGCATCGTGGAATGGCGCGCGCGCGTTCACGTCAACTGCGGGTCCCGGCATTTCGTTGATGAATGAATTGTTGGGCCTCGCCTATTATGCTGAGATTCCCGTGGTGCTGGTCGATGTGCAGCGGGTCGGGCCATCGACCGGCATGCCCACCCGGACGCAGCAAGGCGATATTCTCGAATGCGCCTACGCCTCGCACGGCGATACGCGCCACATCTTACTGTTCCCCGCCAACCCGGCCGAGTGTTTCGAATTCGCCGCCAAGTCGTTCGACATCGCCGAACGTTTCCAGACGCCCACCATACTGCTGTCCGATCTCGATATCGGCATGAACGATTGGGTGGTGCCGCGCTTCCAATGGGATGACGCCTATCGCCCCGATCGCGGCCGCGTGCTCACTGCGGAGCAATTGGAGAAGCTGCCCAGGTTCAGCCGCTACTCGGACGAAGACGAGAACCACGTGCCGCCCCGCTCACTACCGGGCGTACACTCGAAGGGCGCCTTTTTCACGCGCGGATCGGGCCACAACAAGTTCGGCGGCTACACCGAAATTCCTGACGAATATCAAGAGGTCATGGACCGCCTGTTGCTCAAGCACAAGGCGGCCGCGAAATTCGTACCCGCGCCCATCATAGAAAAAGCCGAAGGCGCGAAGTTCGGTATCGTCAGCATCGGCGGCTGCGATCTGGCGGTGCGCGAAGGCATCGAACTCCTCGCGCAACGCGGCATCGCGGCGGACTACATGCGCATTCGCGGCTTCCCGTTTGACGAGCCCGTGGAAGCGTTCCTGCAAGAGCATACCATCAACTTCGTGATCGAACAAAATCGCGATGCGCAACTGCGCGCGCTCCTCCTCCTCGAAACCGGGATCGCCAAAGACAAGCTGCATTCCCTGCTCGTTTATGGGGGCTTCCCGCTCAGCGCCTGTTCCGTCGTCGACCTCGTCAGCCATCAATTGGGGAAAGTGAAATAGCATGCCTTCGATCGTAAAACCCCTTGCCCAGCATCCGAGCCTGCAGCGCAACGCGCTGGGCCTGACGATTCGCGAGTACGAAGGGTCGATGTCGACGCTGTGCGCCGGATGTGGCCACGACTCGATCACGGCCGCTATCATCCGTGCACTGTGGGAACAAAGCATTGCGCCGCACCGCATCGCCAAACTCAGCGGCATCGGTTGCTCCTCGAAAACGCCGACCTATTTCGTCAACGGCGCTCATGGCTTCAACTCCGCGCATGGACGGATGCCTGCCATCGCCACGGGCGCCAGCGCGGCCAATCGCGAGCTTACCTATGTTGGGGTCTCGGGCGACGGCGATTCGTTGTCCATCGGCCTGGGCCAGTTGGCGCACGCCATCCGCCGCAACGTGAAGATGCTGTACGTGATCGAGAACAACGGGGTCTATGGGCTGACCAAAGGCCAGTTCTCCGCTTCGTCGGACCTTGGCTCAAAAAGCAAGCGCGGCGAACCCAACCCCATGTCGCCGATCGATCCGGTCATGCTCGGCCTCAGCATCGGCGCAACGTTTGTGGCGCGCAGTTTCTCGGGCGACAAAGAGCAGCTTGTGCCGATCCTCAAAGCCGGCCTCGCCCATCGCGGCTTCGCCCTGATCGACGTCATCTCACCCTGCGTGACTTTCAACGATCACAACGGCTCGACCAAGAGTTACCTCCACACACGTAAAAACGTGCGCAAGGTGACCGAGTCCGATTTCGTTCCGCCGGCCAGCGAAATTCTGGCTAACATCGATCCCCAGGGGACCACCAGCATCACGATGCACGATGGCAGCGTAGTGCGCTTCACCGCCGTCCCGCAAGGTTACGATCCAACCAACCGCCAACGCGTCATGGACTATCTCTACGAACAACAAGGGCGCAAAGAAGTACCGACTGGTCTGCTGTATCTGGATGAGTCCTCCGCCGACATGCATGAGATGGGTAACACACCCGATGCCGCACTAATAAACGTGCCGTACGAACGGCTATCGCCAGGCGCGGCTAAACTTGCCGAACTTATGGACGAATACCGCTAGCAGATTGTACGCCGGAATGCGCCACAACTCAGTTCTCCTTTGTTTGACGGTCACCGCCTGCTGTTTTGGCGCGGATAACTCCAAACTGAGTTTCCCAGGCAAGGAATGGGAGAAGGTCAAACCGGAGACGGCCGGGTTTTCCAGTACACGGCTTGCCGTAGTCAATGCATGGCTAAAAACCCAGCAGACCACGGCATTGCATGTGTCCATCCGCGGGCGCGTGGTACTTGAGTACGGTGACGCCGCACGCGTCAGCAAAGTAGCATCGGTGCGAAAGAGCGTTCTGGCGATGCTCTTCGGTAAATACGCCGATCAAGGCAAGATCAACCCAAATAGCACGGTCGAAGAACTTGGCCTGCAGGACGTGCAGCCGTTCTTGCCAATTGAGAAAGCCGCCACGCTTCAGCATCTTGTAACGGCTCGCTCGGGAATCTATCTTCCAACGGCCAACGAAGGCTTGACGGCCCTGATGCCCCGCCGCGGCAGCCAGGCCCCGGGCACTTACTTCCAATATCACAACTGGGATTTCAACGCAGCCGGGACGGCCTTCGAAAAACTCACAGACAAGGATATCTTCGCTGCCTTGGAAGAGGATTTAGCCAAGCCACTCGCCATGCAAGACTTCGACCGCGCACGCCAGCGTAAGAACAACGAGATGCCCATCACCAAGCATCCCGAGTACGCAATGTATCTATCTACAAGAGATATGGCCCGCCTCGGGTTGCTGATGCTGGCCGACGGCCAATGGGTGGACAAACAAGTAATGCCGAAACGCTGGGCCGGCGAAATCACCAAGCTGGTTACTCACGCTACGGAATTGCATCCAATGGCCATAGGCGCCTATCAAACTCAGATCGGACGCTGGGGTTACGGAACACTTTGGTGGGTCTGGGATGCGCCTGTATGGCCAGGTGCCCTCACCGGCCCCTACCAAGGCGCTTTCACCGCGATAGGAGCCAATGGGCAGTACATCACAGTGCTGCCGGCGCTGGATCTCGTGTTCGCTCATAAAGTGGATTTCGATGAAGACGGCAGCCGCGAGATTTCTCCCAGCCAGTTCCACACGATCCTGCAGATGGTAATCGACTCCAGTTGCTCAGGTGAATGTAAGTGAATGGCGTCCGGCTAAGTTAACCGCCATTTCACGCAAAGCTCCTCAACCGCCGCCCGCACCCCCGGATCCACTGGAAACCGCAGCGTGTATGACCCGCTCGACCCATGCGTCCGGAAGACTCCCCAAACTTCCAGGCAAAGCGGGGGCCCGTCCAGCCAAACCGTCTGAATCTTTTCGCCGCTGCCGATCGCGGAGAACAAAAATAATTCGCCGTCGACCATCAGCCCCTGTTCCCCGGCTACGATCTCGAGTCCAGAGGCCGGAAACTTCCGCGGCAGACTCAGGAAGTTAAAAGCTACATTAGACTGCGATGCGCGAGTCTGATCGAAATCGCCGAAGACCCGCCAAGCCGATTCATCGATTTTCCACCGGACGCGGCTTTCCCTAAGAAACGCCCGATACCGCTTGCTGTCGCGGAAATGAAAAATCAGCCCCACCGTCGCAGCGATCGCCCCGCAAGCGAACCCAAGCGCCAGCATCGGCCCGTAGAGATTGCTCACCAACAAATAAGTGAAACTAATAAGGTCGGTTTAAGGTCGGTCATCAGGAACGGAAGCGCCATCAACCCAATCCCCCGCCGCGCAAACCGCGAAAGAAATATTCCGCACTCGCACTGGATTGCGAACCACTGCTGTCCGGTTAGAAGTCCCATAGATTCAACTGGTTGCCGGAGTCGGGCAGATTGTTTTGGGAGTCGGATATCTGAAGGGCCTGTAAAATGGG
>JAYUSQ010000050.1:0-7960 GCA_043755595.1 Acidobacteriota bacterium
TCTTCGCGTTGCGTCGAATTAAACCACATGCTCCACCGCTTGTGCGGGCCCCCGTCAATTCCTTTGAGTTTCAGCCTTGCGACCGTACTCCCCAGGCGGCAAACTTAACGCGTTAGCTCCGGCACAGACAGACTGAACTGCCTACACCAAGTTTGCATCGTTTAGGGCGTGGACTACCAGGGTATCTAATCCTGTTTGCTACCCACGCTTTCGTACCTCAGCGTCAGTTGTTGTCCAGAAAGCCGTCTACACCACCGGTGTTCCTCCTGATATCTACGCATTTCACCGCTACACCAGGAATTCCGCTTTCCTCTCCAACACTCAAGTTCGCCAGTATTCGGCGCACCCTCCCAGTTAAGCCAGGAGATTTCACACCAAACTTGGCAAACCGCCTACGTACTCTTTACGCCCAGTAACTCCGAACAACGTTTGCTGCCTACGTATTACCGCGGCTGCTGGCACGTAGTTAGCCGCAGCTTCTTCTTCAGGTACCGTCATTATCGTTCCTGCCGAAAGAACTTTACACCCCGAAGGGCTTCATCGTTCACGCGGCGTCGCTGCATCAGGGTTTCCCCCATTGTGCAAGATTCCCCACTGCTGCCTCCCGTAGGAGTCTGGCCCGTGTCTCAGTGCCAGTGTGGCCGTGTGCCCTCTCAGGCCGGCTACCGATCTTCGCCTTGGTGAGCCATTACCTCACCAACTAGCTAATCAGCCGCAGGCTCTTTCTTCGGCGACTTTCGCCTTTCTCTTCTCAGACTTATGCGGTATTAGCTTCGGTTTCCCAAAGTTATTCCCCACCAAAGAGTAGATACCTACGTGTTACTCACCCGTCCGCCACTTTACTTATGGATTGCTCCACTTTCTCGTTCGACTTGCATGTGTTAAGCGCGCCGCCAACGTTGATTCTGAGCCGGGATCAAACTCTCAATTTAATTGTTAGTTTGTTTGCCATGAGTGGAATATCTCATGGCGTGTCCCTGTCTCGCTGAACTCAAAGTTCGACGTAATTGCTTTGCATCCAACCAGATTGTCAAACATCTATACGACCCGACCGGTATCTTGCGAACCCGGCTGATCGCAGCCTCGAAACTTGTTACGCGGACACGCTCATCCGCCAAATAGCCTTTTCGCCATCAATTGCTTTCACAAGAGACAAAATAGCACCTATTGCGTTAACTGGGGAGTTGTACGACCTAGAAGGGATTTGCCTAGCTTCCGAAGGGGATAACCGGCTACCAGTACTGCTAAGATCTGCTGCCCAAACGTGCTGCCATCTGCGACTTTAGCAAACTTTCAATGTCGTTTGCAAGTTTATTTGAAGTTTTTTTCCGATCACTCTCTTTCAGAGCGTTTCGGCTTCGACTTCGTTATGTCGTCGCTGCAACTCCTTTAGATTACCAAACGTAGCACCACCACGCAAGGGGTGCAGTTTCTTTTTTCTTACCATCGCGAGTTTTCGGCGGGCTCTGTTTATGTGTAAATGATTTAGTTTGTGAGAGTTATGGTTTGTTAAGATTGGTTGAATTTTCTTAGCTCGACCAAGTTGCGAGGGGTGACCAGGTAGAGGTCGACCGCTAAGCTGACCTGGGCGCGAATGCGGTTAAGTGACCCTTCTTCAGGTAGATCCGTACAGGCGAGGGTAAGAATTCCCTCCCGGAGCCCGATTGGCGAAACGCGGGCTTCGATGGCCAGCTCTGCGGGTATCAGGCGGCGCAGTTGGGGGTTGACCTGGGTCATTGGCACTTCCCCGCCCTCGAGGTGGTGTCTGGTCATCATCGCTTTCAGGAGGTTTTCCTCGCTAACGGCTCCGTTTGCGAGCAGGCGCTCGGCCAACGAGGCTACGCCTATGGTTACTTGCGCCTCGCGCAGCGCTTCCGCCTGGACGCTGCCGTTAGAAAGCAGGATTGATTCGAGAGTTGGCTTGTAGTCTTCGAGGGCCGCGAGATTGGGATAGGCGTGTTCGGTTTTCAACCAGACCAATGGTTTACCCGAGATGATCGACATAGCAAATCGCCGCAGTGCGCCCAACGACGCCATCGTATTGAGAAGATTGCCTAAAAGTGTGCGCAGAGGCGACCACATAGCGAACGCCCAACCATACACTGAGGCGCTACAACCGGCTCGGACGCAAGCAAGAAGAACTCCCGATCCAGCGGTTAGGGGCAACAAAAGATAGGCAGCCGGCGGAACGCTGAGTCCAAATCCCCACGGACAGGAGAGCCAAAGGCTGGCGAGGCCAGTCAAGACTCCGTATATGAAGATCAGATTGGCCAACAAGCTGGCCGGGTTTCCGATAAGCCCCTTGCGGTCGTGCCAGAACCAGTAGGTGTCGTTCCAGTCCGTCCCCCAGCCGTTCCGCGCCCATCCTTGCAGGACTATCCCCGTGGTCCATCGGGTCCGTTGTCTACGGGCGGTCCGGAAAGTGCGTGGAAAGAACTCACGCGTCGCCACGGGAGCCGCGCCGGGACCGGAGCGGCAAACCGGCATGAAGAGCTGTTTGAAACCGAGCTTTCGCAGCCTGTACCCCGCCTCGTAGTCTTCGGTTAGGCAATCGGGCCGGAAAATCACGTTCGAGCCCGATATGGCAAGAGCGTCGATGGACCGGCGGCTGAAAGCCGTGCCTACGCCGCTCGAAGGGATAAAACCGCCCAACCACCAGCGCGCCGGCAGGTCTTTGCCATGGAACTCAGCGAAATCGTCACAGTAAATACCGTGGATCCAATCACTTGCCGGTGTCGGCAAAGGCAGCACCGGCACCTGGATCATGTCATACTCCGCCGCATAGTAGTTGACCAGACGCAGTTCGTCGTGATGAATCAAATCCTCAGCATCGTGGGTCATGATGATGTCGAAGTCGACCGAACGCTCGCGCTCGTGCAGGAGCATGCGCTGGTAGATCCAATTGATGCAGTCCGCCTTGGAAGTCGGTCCATCGTGTGGGCAGAGCGCCAGGTGGACCCTCGGCGAACGCGCCGCCGCAGTTCGAACCGCGCGTAACGTGCCCACGTCATTCGGATAGACGCCAACGAAGAAATCGAAATTGGTATAGGCAATCGCGGCCAGATTGTGTCCGAGCATCCCCCCGATTACCGCCTCCTCCTGCCACAAGGGGACGTAGATGGCGATGCGGCGCTCAGGCCCTTTCAACAATGAGTCCCTATGGGGCAGAGGTAATCCGGAGCCGAAGCGCGCACAAATGTATCCAATGATGGTGAGCAGTTCGTCAATGGCGCTGAGCAGAATCCAAAGAGCAAGCGGAAGCACGGCGGCGGCGGCGGCTTTGTCCACGTATTCAATAAAAACACGCAGAGTGTCCATCACTAGTCATAGTGCGGTCTGAGCCGGGAAATTCTCACTCGGAAGTGTGAAAAGATGAGCCATGTGAAAAGATAAGCTTATGTCGACGCCCCGCCTCCGCAACGCCGCTTTCGTCCTGGTTCCGGCGCTATTACTGACGATTGCCCTTTTGCCCGCGGTGACTGAGCCGAAGAACGACTTCCGGTTCTCGATCCTAGGGGACCGGACTGGCAGCACACAGCCGGGTATCTATGGCCGGGTGTGGCGAGAAGTGGACCTGCTGCACCCCGATTTCGTCATCACCGTGGGCGACACAATTCAAGGCGGAACCGACGCCGCGGCGGCCAAAGAGTGGCGCGAGTTGCGGCCGTTCTTCGCGCAGTACAACCAATATCCGCTCTACTTTACGCCTGGGAATCACGATGTCTTTTCAGCGACCTCGCAATTGCTTTATGAGAAGGAAACCGGCCGCCCGGTGCAATATGGGTTCAACTATCAGGATGCGCATTTTACCGTTCTGGACAACTCACGCTCACTTGAATTGAGCGCCGGACAACTGGAGTTCCTTGAGCTCGACCTGATGAAGAACAAGGATCAGAGTCCGAAATTCGTCTTCTTTCACCAACCTTTCTGGATTCCGCTGATCAAACTGGGCGCGAGCAATTTTCCGTTGCACCAACTGGCGCTCAAATACGGCGTTACGCATATCGTCAGCGGCCACGGGCACCAATTTCTACGAATGACGCGCGACGGGGTCTCCTACATCGAAGTGGGCAGTTCGGGCGCGCACATGACTGCGGCGATGGAGCTGGGACACGGTTTCAAGCAAGGCCGCTTCTACCACCACATATGGGCTCGCGTGAAGGGCGGCAAGGTGGAGTTGACGGTGAAGGAAATCGATGGCGCCGGTGGAGCTGGACGCATGTTCGATGCGGCTCAGTGGGATGAAGGCGGTCCGCGATTCGACCCGGCCGACCCGGGCAGACCGATGAGCAAAATCCCATGAAGCACTTTCTATCGATCGCGCCGGCATTCGCCACGCTCGCGCCTGGTCAATCCCTGCGCGTGATGACGTTCAACGTACGATATCCGAATCCCAAGGACGGAACCGATGTTTGGGAGAACCGGCGCGATTTACTGGCGGCCACGGTTCGCCGCCAACGTTCCGACGTGATGGGCACGCAAGAGTTGCTTAAGTTGCAGGGTGACTTCATTACCGCAACGCTCCCGGACTATGCATGGTTCGGAGTGAGCCGGCGCGGCAACGAGCGGGACGAACATATGGGCGTGTTCTATCGCAAGGCGGCGTTACGCATGGTGGAGAATGGCAATTTCCGGCTCTCGGAGACGCCAGAGGTGGCCGGGAGCAGTTCATGGAAGATGAGTCTGCCGCGCATGGTCACGTGGGCTTTGTTTGAGCACAATAAGACACGACGGCGATTCTATTTTTTCAACACTCATTTTGCGCATCGCGAGCAGGACGAAGCAGCGCGGCTGGAATCCGCGCGGGTGATCCAGGAGCATTTGGCGAAACTCGGCGCGAAGCTGCCGATCATGCTGACGGGCGACTTCAATGCGTGGGCCACGGGCGCGGTACATGAGCGCATGCTGGCGACGGGTTTGATCGATTTCGCGCGCGATCGCCAAACGCAAGGAAGGCCCGGAGGGGACGTTCCATGGTTTCAAGGGCACGCGGGGCCAAGCACGCATCGATTGGATTCTAGTGAGCCCGGGGAGTAAGGTGAAACGCAATGCGACATTGCTGGATCAGAAGGGCGGGCGGTTTCCGTCTGACCACTTCCCGGTGATAGCGGAACTAACGCTCAACTAGCCGTCAACTAGCCGCTTACACTGAAGCAAAGCAGCCCATCAATGATTTACGAATTTCTCGACTTCCAGCTTGATCCTCGTTCCCGCGTACTCACCAGGCATGACGAAACGGTGCCCGTCACCGCCAAGGTGTTTGACATGCTGTTACTGCTGATTCGCCAGCAGGGACAAGTAGTAACCAAGGAAGAGTTCTTCAAAACCATTTGGCCGAACACTGCGGTCGAAGAGGCTAACCTCTCGCAGAACATTTTCGTTTTGCGCAAGCTGTTGGGCGAAAAGGAATCCGGCCAGAAGATCATCCACACTCATACCGGTGCGGGCTACTCGTTTCTGCCCGAGGTGAGAGAGGTTGGCGACACGCCGCCGGTCGAGCCTTTTCGGTTACGGCGCCGGTGGGCGGTCCCCGTCATGGCAATAGCGGCCTTGGCGGCCATTGCGACGCTGGCCATCAGTAACGGGAACTGGATTGGCAGGTCGCATCCGGCCTCGCGGAAATGGGCCGCCAGTACACAAATCGGTGTCGAGTCGTTTCCGGCCCTCTCACCGGATGGATCGCGATTGGCGTTTACTTGGGATGGCGGAACGCTGGGC
This sequence comes from Acidobacteriota bacterium, assembly GCA_043755595.1. Lineage (GTDB taxonomy): Bacteria > Acidobacteriota > Terriglobia > Bryobacterales > Bryobacteraceae > VFZP01. The sequence continues at coordinate 5,719 of JAYUSQ010000050.1, forward strand.
GCGACTCCAAATCTGTACTTACTCGACTTGCCCTCCGAGAACAGACCGCTCACGGCCGCCCGCCCTCTGGCTCGCAGGGAGCCCGGTGGTGAAGTTGCTTGCCCGGCCTGGTCTCCCGATAGCCGCCAACTCGCGTTTGTACGTCAAGGGCCCGGACGGGCGGCGCTTTACACGATCTCCAGCGACGGCACAGGCGAACATAAGGTCAGAGACATGGCGCCCGCAACCTTCGCCTACACAGGTTGTGTCGCGGCCTATTCTTCCGACGGGCGTTCGCTGGCCGTGGCAACACCAGGTACCGGGATGCAGACACACCTGATTCGGTTGTCACTCGAATCGGGCTTGGAGACGCCGATGATTCCGGCGCCGGAGGGAATCCACAGCGGCGACGCCCATCCGGCTTACTCGCCCGACGGGCGACACCTGGCCTTTCTCAGAAAGGACACGCGCGAATCAATGGACATATATCTCGTGGCGTCCACACCGGACGGTCGAACGACAGGCGAAGCCTGGCGTCTCACCAACGACCGGTTGCCAATGCACGGCATTGCCTGGGCTCCCGATTCGAAATCCATCGTGTACTCTGCCACTCGGCAAGGGACAGTGGCACTATGGCGGATCCCGGCTGGGGGAGGAGCGGCCGAGGCGGTGACAGGCGGCGACCTCGGTAAATACCCAACCATTTCGACAGGTAACGGCAGGCTGAGCTTCGCCGTTCTGAGTGAGAACCGGAACTTGTGGAGGCTTCCGCTCTCCCCAAATGGCGTTCCGTCGGCGCCGCCCACTCAGTTGCTTTCCTCCACCCGTAGAGACGAAGGCCCGGTATTCTCGCGTGACGGGCGCATGATTTCGTTCTTTTCGGATCGGACCGGCAGCTACGAAATCTGGACCTGCGAGGCCGGCGGATCAAAGGCGCGCGCATTGACGTCTTTTGGCGGAGGCTGGGCCGGATTGACCGACTGGTCGCCGGACGGGCACACGATCCTGTTCGACGTTGTTACTCCGGCTGGAAGCCAGGACATTTATTCAGTTCCCTCCGCTGGCGGCAAAGCGGAACCGTTCATCACTGGCCCCGCGCTCGAAGCCGTCCCCGCTTACTCCCGCGACGGCAAGTGGACCTACTTTTCCTCGAGCCGGAGCGGGCGATTTCAGATCTGGCGCGCCGATACGCATGGCCGGAATCTGACTCAGATCACTAAGGAAGGCGGGCTAGGCGCACACGAAGCCGACGACGGCTATCTGTACTACTCCACTCAAGTAAACGTGCCGGAGATTCGCAGGGTTCCCACAGCCGGCGGCGCCGAGGAAACGGTGCTCGGCGCTCCGAGGCCGCGGTTCTTCGGCCACTGGGTGAACGTGAATGGGCGCATCTACTTTATCCGCCAACCGGACGACTCCCTTTACGACGGTCCGCGGCCTTCAGAATTGTGGGCGTACGAGATTAAGACCCGGCTTGCGCGCAAACTTTCGGACCTGCCCGGACGAGTGCATCACACAACACCATCGCTGGCCGTCTCGCCCGATGGCCGAACCCTGGTGTATTCGCGGATCGATTCGGCTTCGGGCGATTTGTACGTGGTGGCACTAGTGTCCAAAACAGGCACACAAATCGCGCTTGGTGTTGCAACCGTGAGCTTTGCGAGCGCGAAAATCTGATTCTGAGGTGTCGGTCTGCCTGTCTGAGTTAGCCTCCTGTCCTAAAGCGGAGCCGGTCCGCGTTGGACTGGTTTGAAACTGCGGCTAAATATGGTGGCGGGATGAGGACCAACCCGCGTAGTTCTGTCCTTGAGCGTGGAGATTCGGCGACTGCCTGTCCCAATCAGCCGAGGTTTAAGCTAAGTTGCTCTAACTGCGGGATCAGCGGTGGCGTGTTGAAGGGGTTCTCCAACCACCGTCGCAGGTCCCGATAGGTGAACAGGTTCAAGCGCAGCATCGAGGCCAGATTGGACAGAGACCACTTGGCCTTGGAGAGGTGGTGCAGCCATTTCAGCAGGAGCATGGCGATCAGCGCTGTCCAGATCTGAATCAGCAGCGCGTTCCGGCTGGTGCCCACAAAACTCTTCACCTTCAGATTTTGTTTGAGGGCCTTGAAAAACAGTTCGATTTCCCAGCGGTCCTTGTAGATGGCGGCGATCGTGGTTGGCCCGAAGTGGAGCAGGTTGGTTAATAGCACGATCTCCCGCTGATTCACTTCGTCCCAAACCACGACGCGCCGCAGCAGTTGTGGGCAGTCTTTGACCGC
>JAYUSQ010000051.1:0-2695 GCA_043755595.1 Acidobacteriota bacterium
GGCCGAGGTCCACAACGCTGCGGCCAAATTCTTCGAGCGTGCGCGCGCCCGTGCCATAGGAAACGAAGTGGATCTGCGCCGATGGGTCAAGCCGTCCAAGCTCGCGCGCGATTTCAAGATCGGGAATCGCGTGCCCGCGCCCGCGCCCGCGGCTAAACCATAAGATCTTTCGTTTGTTTGAATCGAACTCCGGGAATCCCAAGATAGTAGCCATGCTAACAGCAACCCGGGCGCTACAATTATAGGCTTGCTATGACCGATTCTCACTCTCATCACCAGCACCCCGGCAGCATGTGGGCGCTGACGCTCGGGGCGCTGGGCGTCGTCTTCGGCGATATCGGCACCAGCCCTCTCTACACGTTGAAGGAGTGCGCGCTGCATGCGCGGCTACACACGGGCGGCGTGCTGGATCGCGAGGATCTTTTCGGCATCCTCTCACTGATTTTCTGGGCCATGACCCTGGTGGTGACGGTGAAGTATTTATTCTTCATCATGCGCGCGGAGAACAACGGCGAGGGCGGCATTTTCGCGCTGCTGGCGCTGGTTCCGAAGAAGATGCGCACGACTGAGCGCGGGCAGGTGCAGGGTCTGGCGCTGCTGGCGATCATCGGCGCGGCGTTGCTGTATGGCGACGGAATGATCACGCCGGCGATCTCGGTGCTGGGCGCGGTGGAAGGCATCGGCGTTTATAACTCCGCACTCTCTTCGTGGGTGGTGCCGATCACCTGCGCGATTCTGGTGGTCCTGTTTTCGATTCAAAGCCAAGGCACCGGGTTGGTGGGGAAACTATTCGGCCCGGTCATGGTGTTGTGGTTCGTCACCATCGGTTTGCTGGGCATCTATCACATCATCGGCGATCCGCATATTCTAACTGCGATGTCTCCGCACCACGCCTACAACTATTTCGCGCATCATGGCTGGGGCGGCTTTACGATCCTGGCCAGTGTCGTTCTCGCGGTGACCGGCGGTGAAGCCCTCTATGCCGATATGGGGCATTTCGGCTTGAAACCGATTCGCGCGGCGTGGTTGTTCCTGGCCTTCCCTTCCCTGCTGTTGAATTACTTCGGGCAAGGGGCGCTGATCGACCGCGATTTGAAGGCCGCCGACAATCCGTTCTACAGCATGGTGCCGCAGGGTCCGGCGAGTATCGCGCTGGTGCTGCTGGCGAGTCTGGCGGCCGTCATCGCATCGCAGGCGCTCATCAGCGGCGCGTTTTCGCTGACGCGCCAAGCGATTCAATTGGGCTTTTTCCCGCGTATGCACGTGCGGCACACGGCGCATGACATGGAAGGGCAAATCTACATTCCGGAAATCAATCTGTTGTTGGCGGTTGGTTGCCTGATGCTGGTGCTTGGGTTCAAGACTTCGTCGAACCTGGCGGCGGCCTACGGTATCGCGGTCACCGGTACGATGGTAATTACTTCGCTGATGTACTACGTGATCATCCGGGAGACGTGGGGCTGGAGCACGGCGAAGGCATTGCCGCTCCTACTGTTTTTTCTGGCGTTGGACGTACCGTTCCTGGCGGCTAACCTCACTAAATTTTTCGCGGGCGGATATGTGCCGGTGCTGATTGCCGTCGGCTTTGCGGCGGTGATGGTGATCTGGAATCGCGGACGCACATTGGTCGCCGAGCGTCATGCCAAGCGCTTTGCGCGGCCCGAGTGGGCGAAGGAATCGATGGATGCAAGCTTGGCCGCGCGCGTGCCGGGCACGGCGGTTTTCATGACGTCGAACCCTCGGACGATTCCACCGATCCTGGTTCATTATGTGACTCGCAGCCGGTCGTTGCATGAGACGGTAATTCTGGTGAGCGTGCAGTTCGGTAACTCACCCACTGTAGCCGAGGAGCGGCGGTTAGAGGTGACGCGCGAGGCGGACACCGGCTTCTGGCGCGTCACGATGAACTACGGGTTCATGGAAGAGCCGCAGGTGGTGAAGATGCTTACTATCGCGAGCCTTGCCCATCGGATTCCGTACGACACGCATGAGGCGGTTTATTTTCTGGGTCGCGAAAACTTCATCGCGACGAGCCGAGGGCACATGGGCGCGGTGGAGGAAAGTGTGTTCGCGTTCCTGTCGCGGAATACGCTGACGGCGGATTCGTTCTTCGGGCTGCCGCCTCGCCAGGTGGTCGAGATTGGGACTCAGATCGATCTCTGAGTTTCTCGCCAACGATCGCATGACTGAGAATGACGTGGCGAGAGAGATCGTGGATGTCGCCTAATCCACTCCACCATTGGGCCCGATCTGTTGGAATCGGTGTACGAGGAAATCGTGGCGATGGAGTTGGAGAAGCGCGGCCTTTCCGTGGTTCGCCAGCAACCGGTTCCTTTGATCTATGACGGCTTAGTGTTCGAGACGGCGTTCCGCGCCGATTTGATCGTCGCGGATAATGTGATAGTCGAGATCAAGTCTATCGGCGAGTTCAACGCAATCCACAGGAAGCAACTTATTACTTATTTGCGGCTCGCGAATAAGCGCCGGGGCCTGCCGATTAATTTTAATGTCGTTTTGATCAGAGACGGGATTGTTACAGTGGCGAATGGGTTGAAGGAGTAAACCGAGCCGGAGTTTCTCGCAAAGCACGGGGGTAGAGGCTGGCTGGGATTGGAGATCAATCGCGACAAGACACGCGTGGTGAAGTTGTGGGAAGAAGGAGAGAAGCTGGACTTTCTGGGATTCACGTTCCGCT
>JAYUSQ010000052.1:0-64033 GCA_043755595.1 Acidobacteriota bacterium
AAGTGAAGTAAGGGACAGTCTATCAAAATTGCGTTTCCAACCCTATGAATAGGCCCTTTGGGGCACATTTCTGCGACCCTAATGCGCCGGATCTGAGTATAACCGACGTGCTCTAGTGGTCAATAAAGAGTACCAGCGTGGAGGCGGACTGTGGCCCTCTTCGGCCAAGAGCTATTTCATTGACACTATCTTAAAAGAGTTTCCCTTTCCCAAGGTGTATTTCCACGAGAAGATCGACAGGCAGACGAAGCGCCCTCATCGAGAGATCGTTGATGGCCAACAGCGGATCAGCACGATTGTCGAATTCATCAATGGCGAGTTCCCGCTGAGTAGCAACGCCAGGGGCTTTGAAGGTATGAAGTTTGATCAGCTTACAGAAGAACAGCAGAACTCCTTTTATTCCTACACCGTATCGGTAGATGTCATTAGGAACGCCGATCGTCCCGAGATATTACAGATGTTCAGGCGGATGAATGCCTTCACCCTCCCTTTGAACGCGGCGGAGAAGCGTCACAGCGAGTTTTTCGGTGAGTTCAAAGATTGGGTCAATACGGTCTTAGATCGGTTCGGGATCATCCTGATTAACTGGAATGTACTCACAAGTCGACAAGTCGTTCGCATGGCGGATGCCGAGTTTGTGTCGGACTTAGCGCTCGCATTTGAGGATGGGATCGTCAGCACGAGTCCCGCTAAATTGCGTGACCTCTACAAGAAATATGACCAAGTCTTCCTCGTACGATCGGAGTTGAGTAATCACGTAAATGCGGTACTCGACGTTGTTCTGAACGACTTGTCAGACGTCCAGAAGACACACATAACTAAGTCCCATATTTTCCACTCTCTTCTCTGTGCCCTTGCACACAATCAATTCGGCTTGAAAGGAGCTGAGGAAGCCCTGGGCTTGTCGCCAATCAACAGATACTACACCGATCAAGACCGAGCGTTGACCTCCCTCGGGCGCCTGGCTGCGGCTCACGAAGAGAAGGATACTTCCGAATTTGGTGAGTATGTAAAGGCGGCTTCAGAAGGGGGAAATCGTGCCGCGCAACGTATCGTACGAATCAAGTGGCTTTGCCGGGCGCTTCGTGGAGAATTTGCCTAGGCTACGTCTATGTCCCTCAATGTCGCTTTGGGGCAGTTTGAAAGCGAGGTTACGGCGCTCTCCGCTCACTTTAGGAACCTCGCTGCCGTGAGGCCTTTCCGGTCGTCAACTGATTTCGCTTTAGTTGATGAGTGTCTCCTTGAGGGTTTGCTCTCCCGCGTGTGGCAGGCTTGGAATACCTTTTGCCGAACTTGTCTAATTGAATCGTGCATTGGCACGGCGGATGTGAACGGCTTGGTGATCGCAGGTCTACCGCAGGCTCTTAGTGAAGCGCACGTATCAGCTGCGGCAATGGCAGCCAAGCAAGGCCCTCGATCCATAACTTGGGGCACAACCAATGCAATACTTCGACGAGAGCCGACATGGGGTGACACCAACGTGCTGGCGAGTATTATTCCCCGCTTGGGTCCAGCCAATCGCGCGCAATTGCTAGCCGCTTTTTCATCCGGTCATGCGGGAGCGAGCGCCCTGCAAATTATTCGAAATGCTGCGGCTCACAATAACGGTCAGAGCGTGGATCAGATTCTCCAGTTGCGCTCTGCGTATGTGACTTTCCAGATCAGTCATCCAACGCAAGCGTTATTCTGGATCGAGCCACAGTCGAGCGATTTCTTGGTCACACGGGCGATTGACGAACTTAGGACGGCGAGCCAAACAGCGGTTTCATAGTTGAGCCGTTAGGATCGTCATTCCCCGTGTGCGGAGGGAGTGTCGCGAAGCCCTAGTCTCACCCCTCGCGTACCAGCTTCTCGCACCCGCGCACTGTCAAAGCCATCATAGTCAAGGTCGGGTGATACGATCCCGTCGTCACGAAAGGCCCGCCACCAAACACATAAACGTTCTTGATGTCGTGCATCCGGCAGAATGGGTCCAGCACACTCGTCTTGGAGTCATTCCCCATCCGGCAGCCGCCTACTTCGTGAATGAGTCCGCCGGGCGTTGAGATCTGGCGGCCCACGGAGGTGATTTCGCCGCCCGCTTCGGTGAAAATCTCCTTCATTCTCTCGGTGCCATCCGTAAAGATCGCACGCTCATTGTCGCCGTGAGTTACTGTAATCTTGGGCACGGGAATGCCCCAGGCATCCTTGCGATTCGGGTCGATCTCCAGGCGGTTCTCAAAGCGAGGAAGCATGTCGCCGGCCGACATATAGATGCGCGCCACCGACGGATAATTCCTGCGAATCCGCTCCTTCAGCGATTCTCCGTAGCCGGGCATCGACAATGCAAATCCGGGGCTCGACGTTTGTCCGCCGCTCATGCTCATGCAATAGCCGCGAATGAATTTCCCATTCTTGCCCTTCAAGTTATGGACGTTCGGAATAAACGCCCCGCTTGACTTACCGTCGTCGTTGCGAGGCGCGGCCCCGCGCAATTCGGGTAAGAACCCACTAACACTCGCACCCGCCACCTGATCCATCAAGTAGTGCCCGAGTGCGCCGCTGCTGTTGCCCAACCCGCCGTTGGCTGAATTGAGTAAGATGCGCGTCGATTCGATGGTCGACGCGGCGACGATGATGTATTTTCCTTTCGCCTCGTACTCCTGCTTGGTTAACCTGTCGATGTAGGAGACGCCCCGGGCTTTGCCATCGGAGCCCATCAGCACGGAGCGCACAACGGACTCCGGCCGCAAAGTCATACGCCCCGTTGCCTCCGCCACGGGCAGAGTCGACACGATCGAATTGAACATAGCGCCGATGTCACAGCCCTGGATACATGCGCCGCAGAAATGGCACGCCGGGCGCCCTTTGTGCGGCCGCGTCAATTGTGCCAATCGCCGCTGAGTGATCGGAAGCCCCATTCGTTTCGCCGCGCCACGGAACAACTCCTCCGAGCAGTTATAGGGCATGCCGGGCAGGAACTTACCATCGGGAAGCTGCGGGAACCCTTCGACGTAGCCACTTACTCCGATATGCTCTTCGACATGGTCATAGTAAGGTGAGATGTCGGCGTAACTGATGGGCCAGTCATCGCCATAACCGTCGCGTGTGGCGGCCTTGAAATCGAAATCACTGAGGCGGTGCGACGCGCGCGACCAGTGCAACGACCGCCCGCCCACGACGCGCGAACGGATCCAGGTGAATGGTTTGCCGGGCTCAGTCGTGAAAGGATGATCGGCATGCTGCGCCCACATGAGCGGTATACGGTCGGCGGGGCGCTCGGCCCGGCGGCGTTCAAACGAGAGCCCGCGTGAGGGTTGCTGCCAAGGCCATTCGTGGCGTGCGAAGTCGCGGCCCGCCACCGGCATCGGACCTGCGTCGAGCACCAGCACCGTCATGCCGCGTTCGGTAAGTTCCTTGGCCGCAAAGCCGCCGCAGGGCCCGGTGCCCACAATCACGGCATCGAATTCGCGGGTGGGAGTCTCTCGGGTTACTTGCAGCATGTTACTTGTTCCTCGTTCGCTTGGCCGTCTGTTGATGATCCGGATGATTACAAGGCACGTATACGACGGGGACGATGCCCTTGTACTGCAGGTCTTTGATCAAGCCCACACTCGAAGTGTAGTAGCCCGACAACGTCTGAGTCTTCAACTTGACGAAGAAGCGATGCAAGTCCGTCTTGGGACTCTCTTCGCCATCCGCCATGTCTTTCAGTAATTCGTTGCGCTGCGCGGTCGCGGCTTCGAGAAAGGCTTTGCCGAAGCGCTTCTTGCTCTCAGCCTCCACTGCTTCCAAGCCTGCGGTCCAGATACGCCGATTGTCAGCTCCGGTCTCGGCCAGAAGGTCATCAATGAAGGCGCTCACCTTGGCTTCGCGTGCGCCCGGCGAGTGTGCGTCGGCGGGAATGATCATCTCCGCCAACTGATCCACTAGCGCATTCTGTGCGGGCGTGAAGAACCGCAGCTTACGCGCAGTTTCCAGCGCGGCGGGGGTGTGGACATGAGCCTCCTGAGCGGAGGCCAATGGCGCGGTCGACCCAATGACGACTAACTGCAGTGCGTTTCGTCTCTTCATACTGGCCTCCTATTTTATGCGTTTGCGCTACCAGGCGTCGCGGTTGGTGATGGTCACGCGAAAGACGGGCTTCTTCTTCTCGGCTTCTTCCATCTCATATGTCTGTTCCGTCTTCGCGGCGTCGTATCCGCGCCACAGCCATGCGAGCGATTCCGGCAAATCCATGGCTCCCTGAGCGATGGCGTGCAGACTGCAGCCAAAGCGGAAGTGAAAATCGTAGTCGCGCAACTTCAGTATGTTCGCCAGTTGGATATTGTTGAGCGGCCAACTCCCGGCGCGGCTCTCGCCATCGTCGGCGCCATCGGAGAGCCAGACGCGTAGATTTTTCTTCGGCTCGCGGCCCACTTTGTAGGAGACGATGTAGCCGCCGTCGAGACGCTCTTCCGGTTTCCATTGGAGCGCGGCATAACTACCAATGTGCGAGAGCACGCGGCTGAATTGCTCGGGATAATACCAGGCGACATTGAAGGCGCAAATCGCCCCCGACGACGCTCCCGCGACTGCGCGCGAATAAGGATCCTTGCGCAGCTTGTAGGTCTTCTCCACATCCGGCAGAATCTCTTCGAGCAGATACTTGCCGTATGTGTTTGAGACGGTGTCGTATTGCACGCTCCGCATTCGCGTGCCGCCCTGGCCGGGTTGGATCAGGACATGCAACATCGGCGGGATCGAACCACGGGCCACCAGATTGTCCGAAACAATTTGCAATCGCAGCCGCACCAAATCCTGGTTGCCGACAATCGTCTCGCCATCCTGCCACACCATCACCGGCGCGCCGTTTACCGTGTCAATGCCAGGGTTCGCGTAGACCCAGTAATTCGCCGTCATGTTCGGATAGATCTTAGATGTCAGCGTCTTCTTCTCGGATAACTTGCCGCGTGCGACGCCGGGCAGTGCATAAGAGTCCGGGTTGTAGCTGGCCACCTCATAACTACCGATCGGCTTACCGGTTCCCGCGTCCGCATAAAGATACTGATGAGTAGTTCCCATCCGCAAAGTTTTCAGCAGATACCAGTAGTTAGTGCCCGTCACCCTCTTCATGGCGATCGGAGCTTGTTTGTCGATCGAAACCGTGGCGGCCGCCGTGTTCTCAACCGCGAAGAAGAACTCCTGTCCCCAGGTAATGACACCATCGCGGCCCTTCAATTCGGGAAGACCTTTGCCCAGCAAGGTCGCGAGCGCCGGGGAGTCGGCGCGCGCCGCGTCGACGATTTCCTGAATGGGATGTTTTTGAGCCGGCAACCCGAATTGAACGGCCAGGATGAGCGAAATCAATTTCAACATCGTGTTTCTATGCTGCTGAGTGTATCCGATAATGAATGGTCGTGCCAAACGTTGGGCAAGAAGAGGCCCGGCCCGTGGCGTTATGAGGAAGTTCCTGATCGCGGCGATTGCCGTCAATGCCCTCACGTCGGTCCCATGGTGGATCGGACTGTTTCTATTTCCGGCCTTTCGCCGGTGGTTCGTACCAATGTCGACACCTGATTCCGCCCTGTTGGCCTTCGCCTTGGCGGATGGACTTCTCTTCGCCGGCGCCGGAATCGCTGCCGCTTACGGCCTTATGCTTCGGCGTCAATGGGCTCCGAACCTGCTTCTCATTCACGCAGGGGCGGCCTGCTACGCCGCTCTCTACACGTGGCAGCAATCGATCCAAACCGGTGAGGCGTGGGCTGCCGCGGCCGCCATGAGTCCCAGCCTCCTGATTCTCCCGTATGCTTGTTGGTTGTTATGTCCTCGTCCTGGTTCGCGATTCGAGTAGCTCGACCACGTCCGCGCCGTTGGAACATCTGCCGGACTATGTTACAAACCGCGATCATGTGGGCCTCGTTCCTGTGGGTCATTCCGATCTTCATCTGGAATCTCGAAGTGCGGCTTGGAATCGCTGGATTCGCTCCCATGGCCCGCTTCGGGTGGATACTCTTCGTCCTCGCCAGCAGCTTGGGCCAGTGGTCTGCCTGGGCAATGACCTGGCACGGCGAAGGCACGCCGTTACCCTTCGACACAGCCCGGCGATTTGTCGTGGCCGGGCCCTATCGTTGGGTTCGCAACCCGATGGCATTGGCTGGATTGGCCCAGGGAATCGCCGTTGGACTAATCTTGGGATCATTCACGGTCTTGACACTGCCAGTGGCCGGTGGCATTTTCTGGCAGTATCTCGTCAGACCCTTTGAGGAAGCGGACTTGGCCGCTCGCTTCGGAGTTCCCTATGCAGAATATCGGGCCAAGGTGTCTTGTTGGTGGCCCGGGTGGCCGTACGTCCCCCTTTCGCTACGCCCGAAAAATTAGAACGAGAAACGCGCGACGAGTTGCCCGTTGCGCGGAAGACCGCCGGTGGTCGAGGTCGGATCGATGCGCCCGAACCCGCCCGACAACAAACCTTGGTTGTTGAACGTCGTCGCATCGGCCGGTCCACCACCCGGGTTGGCTATTTGGAGCCGGTTGAGTACGTTGAAGAATTCAGCCCGGATCTGGAACGACATGCCTTCCCTTACCTTGGCCATGCTGAAGTTTCGCCCTAAGCTGATCTGTTCATCCGGATGGCGTGGGTTGCGGTAGTCGTTATAGAACGGCGTTGCCGGTCCCCACTGACCCCGAGGCACATCTTGCCAAGCGGCTTTGTTGAGTAACAAATCTTTATAGGGATCGATGCAACTACAGTTTGGATCCTTCAAGTACAACGGCTGGCCGGCAACCCTTTGCATTCGCGTGCTCTGGTAAGTGCTGGCGTTGAGGTTGTTATTGGATGTTGGCGCGCCGATGAGCGTCCCACTCTGATAGCGCAGGACTCCGCCGACGGTCCAACCGCCGAGCAGGTTGCGCATCGGTTTGTTGGAGCCGAGCTTCGGCGTCTCATAGTTCAAGCCCATGACAAAGATGAAAGGTACGCCGCCACCGGTTAGTCCTTTGAGCGTAGCGCGATTGAAGACATCGCCATTGGCGCCGTTGGTGGACAACTCTTTGGCCCAGGTAAATGCGGCCGTGAAGTCCAGCCCATGCGAGTACCGCTTGGTCGCTTTCACTTGCAGCGAGTCGTACCATGAATTGCCAAGGGGCGACCAACGCGGCTGCAGCGCGTTGTTAAATTGCGGGAACGGCCGCAAGCTCTGCGCCACCGTGCCGTTGTTGGGGAAACTTGCGTAGGGCTTGGTGAAGCCCCGTTGAACCGCCGCCGCCGAAGAGATCGGCGAAGCGAGTAAGTCGAGATCGGCTGTCCGGTCCCGGCTCAACCCCACCGAAGCTAACCGTTGATCGGTAATCGCATTCAGATTCTGCAGGTTGTTCTGATTAAGCCAAATGCTGCGATTGCCGACATAGGCAGCTTCCACTACGAGATCCTTCACGACCTCGCGCTGCACGCCGAAGTTCCATTGCAACACGCGTCCGGGCCGCGCACCGTTCCGGTCAAACAACGTGCCAGGCTGATTCAGTTGACCCAGGTTCGGGCGCAACCCCGGATCAAACGTCGCCGTGTAGATCTGAGAAAGATTGATGGGCAGACCATCCTTTAAGAACAGAGCCGGCTCGGCATAGCTGGGGGTCGTGAAGGTTTGCTGATCGAAGCCGACGCCAAGAATCGCAGCGTTCGTCAAATAGGCCAGCGTCGGCAGGTTGGAGTAAACGATGCCCGCCCCCGCGCGGATGACGGTTTTCTCGTTCAGTTGATACGCCCCGCCCAGGCGCGGTCCGATCGCGTAAGGATAGTTGTCGGTGAACTGGCAGTCACACCGGCCCTTGCCATAGCCTTCAAACGAGATGGCTCCCGGCAATCCGCCCGCCGAAGGATTCGGAACCGAGGGTCCGAACATCGAGTTACGGAAATGAATCTCGTGACCTTGGGTCAGATAGTCCCAACGTAAGCCGTAATCGAGCGTGAACTTACGCGTAACTTTCCAGGCGTCCTGAATATACAGCGCCCAGCTTTTCTTGCGCCACTGCGGATCCTGCACGGCATTGACCGCCGCATCGTTGACTGAGCCGAGGAGGAAGCTGGCATAGGCGAATCCCGATCCGCCCGTGAGTGGGCGTCCCTGCAGCGCGGGATACGAAGTCTGCGTCGGGCTGAAGTTGACGATACCCTGCGATCCTCGCGTGTTGCGGTCCGTCCAGCTATCCAACCGAAACTCTCCGCCCAACTTGAAGGTGTGGTTGTTCTTGATGTAAGTGGCGCTGGCTACTGAAGTCCACTTACCGTCGTAGTAACGATTCGCGTTGGAGGGTCCCATCGCGAGCGCCATGCCGCCGAACGCACCCTGCCCAAGATTATTGATACGCGGGAAGCCGGACGGCTGAGTCACTGAGCCCTTGAAGCCAACGCCACCCACGGCGTCGTAGTGAAGCACACTAGCCGGTGAGCTATCCGGATTGTGGAAGCGCAGGTAACCGGCGCCCATGTGGACTATCAAGGTGGGCTTGGCGGTCCAATCGTAATTCAACCGTGTGGTGTGGCCATAGATGGCTTGCACGCGAACCGCGGTAATTGGGTCCGGTAGACCGTCGTTCGCGGACTTCTGATCGGTCGACTGCTTGGAATAGTAGAACGTCGTGCGATGGTTCGAATTGAAGTTATGGTCGATCTTAACGCCCGGTAAGCCCTGCGTGCGTGTATTGTCATTGTTTGGCACCCAGTTTTGAATCAGGTTGGCGTTTTGCGCCGCGGGGATCAGCGCCTGGATCTTGGCTGCCACCGGATCGATCAAGCTGACTGGTAGCCGGTTGCCCGGGAACGGTGTGCGATAAGTCGCCCCGTTACTGACTGAGTTCGAACGCGGATCGAAAATCATGTTCTCAAGCACGTTGGCGCCGGACGGGTCCGTGCCGATCACGCGGTTGTTAAGGGCCGCGCTGAAATCGCCATTGCGGTAGGCAGCCGTAGGCACGGTCTGGAAACTCGCGTTCGCCGTGGCGCGGTTGCGGAAGATCTCGTAGTTAAAGAAGAAGAATGTCTTGTTCTTCCCGTTGTAGAGCTTGGGGATGTAGACGGGGCCGCCGATTGATCCGCCCGCGTCATGCTTGCGGCTCGTGGGACGGATGCCGGTAAACGGCCGGTACGCGTCCAGCGCTTCGTTCGCGAAATATTCGTAGGCTGAGCCATGTAGCGCGTTGCCGCCCGATCGCGTGGTGAAGTTGAACAAGCCGCCCGCGACCTGCCCGTATTCAGCCGAATAATTCGAAGTCTGGAGCGAGAACTCCTCGATCATTTCGACCGAAGCCTGACTTACCGTGCTGGTCCAGCCGGTGTCGTTCGAACTGGTGACATCCTGGCCTTCGATAATGATCTTGAACTGATTCGCCTGGGCGCCATTGGCGCGGTTGCCGTTTGAGGTGCCGACGACGCCCGGCGATAGCAGCGCAAACGCGGTCCAACTGCGGATGTTACCGCCTGCACCGCCGCCGCCGCCGAAATTCAGTGGCAGGTTGTTAATCCGGTCACCGGTGATGTTGACGCTTTGCTCGGCGTTCTCGCTCTTGAGGAGCGGTGCTGCGGCCGTCACTGTGACACTCTCACTGGTGGCGCCAACCTGCAAAACGATGTCCATGCGAACGGTCTGCGCAACCTGTACCTGCACTCCTTGCTGAATCGATTTGCGGAAGCCAGGCACTTCGACATTTAAATCGTACTTCCCAGCCGGGAGCGATGCAATTGTAAAATTACCCGTGGCGGTGGTGTTGGACTCGGCCACCTGCCCGGTTTCGATGTTTTTGACCGACAGCTTCGCGCCCGGCACCAAGGCGCCTGCTGGGTCGATAACGGTGCCGGTGATCGTACCGCGATCCGTTTGCCCCAATGCAGCAAAGGCCGCCAGCATAGCTGCGCCTAAAAAATGGCTTCTTGATTTCAACTTAGAACCCCTACGTTTCTCGACTTGGCCCGCAGCCAAGCCTGTAAGCTCGTACGTGTAGATTCTATCCGATTCGAATGGCTCTATCGCGCAGCAGCCAAGCAAGTCAAAGCCAGAAATATGCAGGATGCCAACGCAATGACCACTCCAGGTGGCGTCGACAATGCCTTCTCGTGGCCAGCGGCCAATTCGGATCTATTCCGCACGGTAAGGCGCGCGGAAATGGATGAGCTCGTTCAAAATGAAGACGATGTTCTGTAAGGTGCGTCCGGCCCGGTGACGGCCGATCGTCACGACAAGACCAAGCAGTCCAGCCAGCCCAGAAGAAGATGATGACCAGTTCCCCGGGCCAACGATCGAACCGACCGCCGCCATCAGCTTGGCATCGCCCGCACCCATCGCGCGCAAAGCGAACAACGGGAAATAAATCAGCAGTGCCAGACCAACTCCGCGCACAGCCGCCCCGAGCCCGGTGGTTCCATCCAACATAGTGTTCAGACCAATGCCCAGCATCAACCCGAACAACACCGGCAAGTTTGGAATCCGGCGCGTGCGGTAGTCCAGAAATCCTGCCGTAACAGCCAGCGTCAATAGCGCTACTTGCAGGACCAACGGGAGAGAGCGCATGAAGGTGAGAGGCGACGGGGCGTTCTCATTTTGTCAGACCGGAGCGCCTGTCTTCAAGCGCCACTCTCGCGGTTGTTAGGTTGCCAAGGGCGACTGCGAGACGTTCCCCACCTGGGCTGGCCGCATCACGCCTGCGTCTTTCGGCATCACAATCATAGCCAGCAGATAGGCGATCATGCCGGGGACGCAGCCGGTAAAGACCGTCACCACCAGCGTCACGACTCGCACTAACGTCACGTCCATATCAAGGTACTTGGCTAGGCCCGAGCACACGCCGCCGATCTGTTTGTCATAAGTGAGCCGGTACAGACGCCGGGGGGCATAGTAGCCGCCGCCCGAAGCCGGGGTTTCAAAACGTGTCCCCTGGCCGCATTGGGAACAGAACCGGGCTTCGTTGGTGACTTCGCGGCCGCAGTTGGTGCAGAACATATGATTGGCTCCTGCATCTTCTCTACGCAGGCGGGGGGCCGTTTGTTCCCGGTTTCAATTCACGGCGATCGTTACGCCTGTCTGACTGGCGGCGGAACCCACAAAGAGGGTCAAAGCACGCACCCCCGGTGGAGTGAAAATGCCCGGCAGGCGCACCTTGACTTCAAACAGACCGGCGGCGCCCGAGACCCTGCCGGACGATAGGATTTCAGCTTGCGCGGTTCCTACTTGCACGCGTACCGGTAGCTCCGCCGTCACGCCTTCGCCGGTGCCGAAGAGTGTGACGATGCTTCCGCGCGGGGCTGGTTGATCTACGGAGTTGAGCGAGCCATCCTCATCCCTAGCGATCGCTTGTCCCAAACCCTGCGCCACCGTGAAAAGGGCAGGCTGGGCCGTGACCACCTCGACTTGCGCGCTAGCGACCAACCGGCCGCCCCGCAGAGCCTCCACCAGCAGACCGGCTTTCGGTGTCAGCGCCCGGGGAACTTCCACATTGAACTGCCCCGCGCCCGCATACACGATCACAGCCAGTGTGCCGCCGATCCGCACCTGCGCATCTGGCGCCGGTCCTAGAATGTCGCTGAAGAGCGAAACAAGCATGCCCGGCGCAAGCGGCCCCGGCCGCAGACTTGCTGCATTTGTCACGGTCATTTTGATTAGTGCAGGCGAATCCGGAACCACGGGCGCGACGGCATCGTCTGCAAACGGCTGCGGGTCCAAACGCCGCACGCGGCCATTGTCCAAATCTGCAATGTAGATTCGGCCCGCTGAGTCCACCGCCAATCCAGCCGGTGCATTCAGTTGCGCCAAGCCAGCCGGACCGTCATCGCCGGAGAACCCCGGTGCGCCATCCCCTGCGATCGTTTCGATGACGCCGTTGGCCGCCACGCGCCGCACGCGATGATTGAACGTGTCGGCGATCAGCAGGCGATCGCCGGCGTCCACCGCCACGGCCACGGGCGCATTCAGCGCCGCCGACACAGCCGGTCCGCCATCCCCCGCGTAGCCCTGCACGCCAGTGCCAGCCACCGTGGATAAGACCCCATCCGGCGTCAAACGGCGCACCAGATTGTTCCCCGTATCGGCGATGTAGATCGCGCCGGCTGAGTCCACCGCCACGCTGAGCGGCGCATTCAAGGCTCCCGTGCCTGGCAAGGTCGAGATGAATCCGTTGGCGCCGATCCGGCGAATGCGGTGATTGGCGCTATCGGCCACGTAGAGATTGCCGTCGCGATCGAAAGCCGCTCCGCGCGGCCGGTTTAAACGGGATTGCGAGGCTGGTCCTGAGTCGCCGGCAAAGCCCGGCTGCCCATCCCCCGCTACCGTGTAGATCTTGCCATTCGATGGCAGCACTCCGCGTACGCGATGGCCCAGATGATCCACCACGCGCAGGCCTGCTGTGGGATGCCACGCCACCGCAACCGGATCGACCAGCCGGGCGTCGACCGCTAATCCGCCATCACCGAGCGACGAGCCTCCGCCGGCCACCGTCTGGGTCGCACCACTGGGCGAGACTCTCTGGACCCGGCCGGCTTTCTCTTCGGCGATGTAGAGGTTGTCCAGCAAATCCACCGCCACCCCGATAGGCCCTTGGAGCGCCTTTGGTGCTTCGACGCCACTCCCTGCCACCACAATGGCTGCGCCGCTAGTGGTCAGCCGGAAGACCTGGCGCCCCGCCGTGTAGTAGACCGTGCCTGCCGCATCGACCGCTACTTCGCGTACCTCGACATCATTCACGAGCGTTGCGATGGCGCCGCTGGCTGCCAGGCGAACCAGCCGGCGCTCCGATGGATCGGCGACATAGAGGTTGCCGTCGCGGTCAAGCGCCAAGCCGACCGGCGTGCCCAGCCCACCGAGCACGGTTGAAACCTGTCCGCCCGCGATGCGCCGGATCGATTTGTTGCCGCTGTCGGCGACATACACCGCGCCGTTGCGATCCACGGCCAGACCCGCCGGAAAGCTCAGTTGCGCGCCCGGCCCGGCGATCACAGTCACGCTTCCATCGACCGTGATTCGATGGATCCGATGGCCGAGATAGTCGGAAACGAATAGGTTGCCGGCGGCGTCCGTAGCGACATTTCTTGGTCCCGGAATCTCGCTGGCGTTGACGGCCGTCTTGATCGATCCACCGGCTGTGATCCGTCTGATCCTGCGATTTCCGAAGTCCGCCACCAGCAGGCCCCCACTCGGGTCCACCGCGACGCCGTAGGGCGAATTGAGAACCGCGCGCGCCGCCAGTTCCCCATCGCCACGAAATCCTGGGCTACCGTTGCCCGCCACCGTTGAGATCAAGCCCTGCCGGTCAATCCGCCGGACCCGATGATTCGTGGTCTCGGCAAGGTAAAGATCGCCCCTTCCATCGACCGCCAGACCCTCGATTGCCCCGAGCGCCGCCCCCGTCGCCAAGCCGCCATCACCCGTTGGCCGCTCCCCGGCGACCGTTGTAATACGAAACGAAGACTGGGCAGGCGATTCGAGGGCCAGCAGCAGAATCATACCCGGTATTTGCCAAACTAGCTGTCGCATGGGAACCCCTATGGACTTAGTGCGCTCAGACGGCCTTTCCTCTCACTCAAATTTAGGGAATAGAACGAAAGGGTAGGCTAGTAATGCCTACGTTGATTTGGCCTACTGTCCAGAGGCGATTCGGTGGCAATATTTTGCCGCCAGCTTCGAAGAGTTCTGTATGCACCGCATAGTTGTAACTACCATGCTGGGCGCAATCGGAATCGTTGCTGTTTCCGCCCAATCCAAATTGCACTTGAAGGCCCGTGCTCCGACGACTGCCGATCAACTCTTCGTCGCAGCTGAATCGGCGGTTTTCAAATCCCTAACGCCGAATCGGCGGCACCGGATCGTTCAATTTGCCGGCGCGCCCACGGCCGAGGATTTGAAAAGCCTCGAAAGCCAGGGTGCGGCCGTCCTTCAATATGTTCCCGATGACGCCGTGCTTGTTTCAGCCCCCGATTATTTCCCGGGTATCGCCGGCCGTCTGATAGCGTCGGAGCAATTGCTGGCTGCCGACAAGTTGAGTCCTGAGTTCAATCTGCGCTTGATGGCCGCCCAACTGACGAAGGAAGGCGAGGAGCCCCGCCGAATGGCCGTTGTTGAGCTATACCCGGATATCGCCGAAGGCGCGGCCCGTCAAATCGCTTCGCTTGAAGGCGTTCGAGTGGCCGAACATGCCGATCTCGCCCCGGCCAGTCTGTTGGTGGAAGCCACGCCCGCCCAATTGTCGAGTCTGGCGGAGTGGGATGAGGTCGCCTACATCTATCCCGCGTCGGAAGCTTTAGAAAAAGGGGGCCGCCTGCACAATTGCCGCGGCGCGTTTACTCAGTTCGGCGCGGTCGGGCAATATGTCGCGAAAGTCGGCGAAGGATGGGATGGGCCAGGCCAGAATGCGGCGACCCTGAAGTACGCCATCTCGGGCATCCCTTCCAAACTACCGGCCGATTCGGCTCGAGCGGAGATTCTACGGGCGTTGACGGAGTGGAGCCGCGTCGTAAAGCTGGACTTCGTCGCCGGCGGCGCGGCCGCGGGCATGGGTACCGTGAATATTCTCTTCGCATCCGGCGCGCATGGCGACCCCTTCGCTTTCGACGGCCCAGGCCGCGTGCTGGCTCATACTTTTTACCCCGCGCCGCCTAACCCGGAACCGCTGGCCGGAGATGTGCATCTGGATGAGTCGGAGAGTTGGAAGATCGGCAATGACGTAGACCTGTATAGCGTGGTGCTACATGAGTTAGGCCACGCGCTTGGGTTGGCGCATTCCGATAAACCGGGCTCGGTGATGTATCCCTACTATGGCCGAGCCACTTCTCTGACCGGTGAGGATGTCGCCGCGATCCGGTCTCTTTACGCCGACCGTGCTGCGTCGCCCGTCGAACCGCCGTCACCAACGCCTTCTGCCCCCTCCCCCGCTCCGCCACCCGCTCCCATGCCCACACCCGCTGCGCCTCCGGCGCCGGCAGCCCCCGCCACCCCGGACAAAATTGCACCGGCCCTGGCGATTCAGACTCCACAAGCGACGTCCGTGTTGACTAGCGCCACTGCGATCACGGTCAAGGGTTCGGCCTCCGACAACGTTGGCGTCACTCGCGTCACTTGGAACTCCAACGTCTTCGGGACAGCCGATGCCGAAGGATCCAGGCAATGGGCGGCCGCGATCCCGCTGGCCCTGGGGCAGAACAGCATCCTTATTCGCGCTTTTGACGCGGCGGGGAACTCGTCCTGGAGATCTTTGGTGGTTACTCGAAAATAATGTGAGAAGTTTCCCGTCGTGATCGCACTATATAAGTAAGCAAAGGTAATCCTCCGTGGGCCCGGCCTCCAACGGGCTCTCAGTAGAAGGCCCCCCTCCTCCATGGGGGGCTGCGCACAGGCGAGGGGTCGTCCCAATCTGGACGGCTCCTCGCTGTTCCATGTTTCACGATTGGGTTCATCGCAACAATGGCCGCCGCACTGAAGTTAGTCTCACACGACTGAGCAATAGGGGAGACATGGAAATATTTTGGTTTATCGTGGCGATTGTTGGCATAGCCATCTATTCGGTAATACAGAAAGCCAATGTGCTTCAAGCGGCAAAGAATGCCTACCTTGAGTCCCTATCCGAATTGAAAGATGTGCCGGGCGAATGCCGATTTGAAGCGGCGTACATTAGCACTGGGCCGCGCATATTCGAATCTTACTCGCGACAACAAGGGCACCACCGTGTTCGATGAAGTGGCACTAATGAATGACATTAATGCCGCATGCGCGGCCGCAACCGCTCATATGAATTCGTCGTCGGCAGCTTCCGTGATTATAGCTTTGGAAGATCGATTGCGAGCCCTGACCGATCTCAGGACAAAGGGATTGATCGATGAAGCGGAATCTGCGAAACGACGATGCAGTAGGGAATTCCGTCATCGCAACGGGAGTCCCAAGCGAGATCGCTCACCGGAAGTCGCTAGCGTAGAGTGACCAGAAGGCCCGAGGCGTCACCGGTCGTTTTCGGGCCGGTCTCCCAACTACTTCGCGGTGCCGCGACAACCAACGACTGTGGCGTACACTGTGGAAAGGATTCCACAATGGAGACCGTACAGATTGTTCTTGACTCGAAACTCCTGAAGGCGGCAGATAACGCCCGCAAAGCGTCACAAGGTCAACCGGTCGCAGCTCGTTCGCCAGGCGCTACGGGAACACTTGGGGCGGCTCCGCATCGCGGACTTCGAAGAGCGCGACCGGCGCGGCTATCAAGCCCACCCGCAACGCATGGAAGAGTATGGTCCCTGGGAGGAGGCGGCGGCTTGGCCCGAAAACTGAATCGCGGCGACGTCCACCTGTGTCGCTTTGGGCCACCGGACAAGCAGCGGTCCGTACTCATACTCACCCGCGACAGCGCGATCGGCCACCTGTCGACCGCAACAGTAGCTCCTATCACCTCCACCGTCCGTGACGTGCCGTCGGAGGTGAAACTGGACGTCGCCGACGGAATGAAGGACCTTTGTGCAGTAAACCTTCACAATGCAGTAACCGTGTCCCAGGAACGTCCGGGGTAGACGCGTTGCCAGCCTGAGTAGCGAACGGATGCAGCAGGTGTGTGCAGCGTTGCGGTTCTCGCTCGGATGCGCCTGAACAAACAGAGGGGCGGTTGGGTCGTGCTCAACCCGGAACCTTATCGGCCGCTGCCTGACTGCGGGGAATTGTGTCGATAGATCCGCCCTTGTCGTTTGCAGTGTAGAGCATACATACTGGTATGCGCGCCGCGCCAGTACCGGTCGAACCGCACGTCGCTCAGGGCCGTATGCCAGATATTGTTGATGGAAGTAGGCCACTTATTTCTGAGAGTGACAGCTATAATGAGGTTCGCTCAAAAGGGGAACCGTGCAACTCACGCCGTTGGATTGGATTGTCGTCGCTCTCTACTTCGCACTGAATCTGGGCATCGGCCTCTACTTTCGCAACCGCGCCGGATCCTCGCTCTCCGAATACTTCCTGTCTGGCCGCGACGTGCCTTGGTGGCTCGCGGGCACTTCAATGGTGGCCACCACGTTTGCGGCCGATACGCCACTGGCTGTCACCGGCTTAGTGGCGCGCGGTGGTATTGCCGGCAATTGGCTCTGGTGGAATTTCCTGGCGGGCGGGATGCTCACCGTCTTTTTCTATGCGCGCCTTTGGCGGCGATGCGGGGTGATGACGGACATCGAATTTAGCGAGATCCGCTACTCGGGCAAGCCGGCCGCTTTTCTGCGCGGCTTTCGCGCCCTGTATCTAAGCCTGCCGATCGGTTGCATCGTGTTGGGTTGGGTGAACCTGGCGATGGTCAAGATCGTGCGCATGATCTTCGGCGTCGACAAGACCACGGCCCTGATGTACGTGATGGGGATGATCGCTGTGACGGCTTTGATTTCGGCGATCTCGGGACTGTGGGGCGTGCTGGTGACGGACTCGATTCAGTTCATCATCAAACAGAGCATGGTGATTGCGCTCGCGTTTGCCTCCGTGCAGGCCGTGGGCGGACTCGACGCATTGCAAGTGAAACTGGTCGCGGCCGGACATGGGGCCATGCTGGACTTCGCGCCCAATCTCGATTCCCCGCTCACGCCGTTTCTGGCTTTCTCCGTCTATATTGGGATCGTGTGGTGGGCGACCTGGTATCCGGGAGCCGAACCCGGCGGCGGAGGCTTTGTCGCGCAGCGCATGTTGTCGGCGCGCGATGAAAAGCATTCCTTGCTGGCCACCCTCTGGTTCAACTTGGCGCATTTTGCGATTCGGCCCTGGCCCTGGATTCTTACGGCGCTCGCTGTCGTCGTGCTCTATCCGGATTTGCTCCTGTCCGGTGGAGATCCTGAGTCCGGTTACGTGCGCATCATGATCGATCATTTGCCGCCGTCGTTGCGCGGCTTGATGCTGGCGGGATTTATCGCCGCGTTTATGTCGACCAACGCGACGCAGTTGAACTGGGGTGCGGCATATCTGGTCAACGATTTTTACAAGCGATTCCTGAAGCCGAATGAAGCAGAGCGTCACTATGTGCGTGCCTCCGAAGCGGCGACGTTTCTGCTGATGATCGTGTCGGCCATCGTGACGTTGTATATCGACTCGGTCAGCGGCGCCTGGAAACTGCTGATGGCGACCGGCGCGGGCACCGGCGGTGTCTTGTTAGCGCGCTGGTATTGGTGGCGCGTGAATGCCTGGAGCGAAGTGTCGGCGATGTTGGCGGCCTTTGCCGTATCGCTCTCGCTCCAATTGGGCTGGAAGCTGGACACAGACAAGCCGGATCAATTTGCGTGGCTGATGATTATTACGACGGTGCTGGCGACTGTCACTTGGGTGGCCGTGACGCTACTCACGAAACCCGAGCCTGAACCGGTCTTACGCGAGTTTTATCGCCGCGTGCGGCCGGGTTTCGGTTGGGGGCCGATCGCGCGCCTTGAGCCCGGCGTGAAACCGGCTCGAGATACAGCGTCGAACTTGCTCTGCTGGGGCGCGGGTTGCGTGTTCATCTACGGCGCGCTATTTGGGGTAGGGAAGTTACTCTTCGGCCACACGCTATTGGGGCTGGGGATACTGGCGGTCGCGACTGCAGCGGGCGCTGTGATTTATCGCGATCTATCCAGGCGGGGCTGGGCTTCGGCGATTGAGTAAGATCTTGCGCCTGTGCCGAACCGGTTGTCGTTCTATACTGAGGGGCGCTGTGGACGCCTTCCTGCGTCTTCCGCCGAATACGGCGGGGGAACTGGCAGCACTCGTACAACGGCTTGCGGCGTTGTCCACAACGACACGAATCGATTGGGCCGATTCATGGTCCGCCGAGGATTTGCGCGATTTCAGGAGGCATTCGCTGCGGCGACTTGACGAGGAGGAGGAACCGCATTGAAGCCCGGTGACGTTGTCGTTGGGATGCTGCCCGGCGCCGTCGAAACCAAGCTGCGCACGGCCGTCGATTCCCGCTCGTTTGGCATCGACGCAGGGAGTGCAGACCAACCGGCAACAGGGTTGAGCGGAAGTTGCCTCTGATGGTCCTCTCGCCGTTCATGCCGAACTGAGTGAGTTGAGATCCACCAACTCAGCACGTGCGTTCCCGGTGGAGGCTACGCTTCCGATGGGCAATTCATTTCGCGATCGGCTGGTGCTCCCGTTTGACAACTTGGGCAGCGCTCCGGCCTCGATTCTACTGGCCAATCCCGAAGATGAGGCGGTCGTGATCGATGTGACGGTGTTGAACGAAGACGGGGCCGAGATCGCCAGGGAAGGGAAGTTCACGCTCGCCGCTTTGGGGGCGGCGGCTTTTGAGCTACCCGCCAAATGGCCCTCGTCGGCGAAACGCGCAGGTGTGCTCGCGCTCGATTTCGACGGGCGGCGATTGCTTGCTTCCGGCTTTCGCAAGTCGGGCCTGAGCTCTCACGCCTATCCGGCCGTGGCGCGGGGGCAACAGGGGCTTGAGCGCGGCATCCCGCGCGTGACGGCCGGCGGCGGTAGTTGGCAGTCGACAATATATCTAACCAATACGAGCGGCCTTCCGCAGAACGGGGCGTTACGTTTGCTGCCAGAGACGCCGCGCGAAATCTTCCTGGAGTCTGCCTTGCCTGTGCCGGCGAACGGAATCCAAGTAGTTGAAGTGACGCCGCGCGAGGGCTCCGGCACGCGGTCCAGTTGGCTCGAAAGCAAGTATTCCAAGCAAGTGGACGGCTTCACGCTGCTGCGCCAATCGATCGCTGCGCCAGACGCAAGCCAACGATTCGAGTCGGCGATCGCTAGCCAGATTGGCATCAACGGTCGGATTGCCATTCCATTCGACTACCGCCGATCCAACTCCACGCGCGCAGTTCTCGTCAACACAACGAAGAGCCAACGGAAATTCAAACCGTGATCTACGATCTTGGCGGGCGCTTTCCGCGCTTCGGCGAAACCTTCAAGTTATCCGGCAAAGGGCATGCTGTCATTGATGGAGCCGAACGGTGGGAGTTGCGCGGCCAACAAGGCATACTGGTTTTCTCCAGCCGCCACAGCTTCCGGCTGTCGGGCGTGGGTCTGCGATCTGGCGATGGTCAGCTGACGGTCCTGCCCGCCTATGAAAAATAGCTTCCGCTTCAGTGTCCCGCGCCGATCGCCTTCACGATAGAGGACGGAACCGCGAGGATCGTGCCATGCCTCGCGCCTTCGGGAAATACCAACCGGGAAGAAAGATCTTCCCAATGCGCCAGATCCTTCGATCGGATCACGCCATATCGATGATCGCGATACTTATCGAAATAGATATGCCACCATCCGCCGATCCGCACCGGCGTCGGCCCCTCGGCCCATTCCTTACCTGAAATCGACGCCGAAGGCTTTGACCACGGACCGTTTAACGAATCGGCAAACGCCAGAAAAAGATACTTCGCCTCCGGCTTCAGCGTTTCGTTCTTGGCCACCATAACGTAGCGCTTGCCATCGCGAAACAGCGCGGCGTCGATTACTTGAAAGCCGGGATCGAGGAATAGCTCAGGCTTGGAAAAGGCCTTGAAATCCCGGGTGCGAATCGCATACTGACGATGATTGTAGTCGCGATTGCCCTGTTCGGCGGTCTCAGGAAAACGGCCCTTGACCGTGGATGCCCAGACAATCAGAAATTGCTTGGAAGGCGCATCGTAGAACAGCTCAGGAGCCCACGAGTTGACGATTTCGCCTTCCAGTTCATTCACGATCACCCCTTGCTCCGACCAATGCGAAAGATCTTTCGATGATGCATATCCGAGACTCCGGCCTTGCCACGACGTCGTCCAAACCATGTGGAAGAACCATCGGGGCCACGGACGATCGAGGGGTCGCGCATCGGTTTGGATTCGCCTACCAAGGGCTGCAACAGTGACCGGCCTTCGTTGAGCACGCGCCATTGCAGGCCATCGGCGCTGGTGGCCAAGTGCAAGCCGTCCTCGCCATTGCCGCGGAAGTAAGAGAAAACCAGTGGATCGCCAGCGAGAAGCGGAGCCGCGAGCAGGAATAGGAGTAAGGAGGTACGAACGGGAATCATGCCAGAAACAGTGTAGCTGTCTTTGGGGGAAGCCGCCGCTATCGACGGCTTCAATTTGAAAAAAACCTAACGCAGCGGAGAAGCCCGCCAGGCGTTGCCAACCTGATCGCTAACCGGCCGTCTTGGCGGTTTCCTTTTCTGTGCCGCTTCAAGACGAGCAGCCGCCGCGTCCGCAAAGACGCGCATGTCTTCCTCACCGTATATCAGTACGTGCTTGATTGCGGTCTCGAAGCGCTGCTCCAGCAACGCTCGGCACAACAACGGCAGTTCTTGCAAACGAATACCGTGTTGGCGCGCCAGCACCGGATCGGCCTTGACCGTAAACTCAGTTCGACTCCGGTCTTCAGCGACTCCCTCGAACTTGAAAACCCGGTAAACCGGATCTTCTCCAAAGCCCATCAAGACAAATTGCATCTTCGGATTTGACATGGAGCTTGTTCCTTCCTGACCACTTTACCCGACCGAACGTTTCTGACGGTTGCCCGTAGGAGCGAATTCGCGAACCAATGTTTCTCGTCGCGCAGGCCGTCTGGCCAGCGGACAAGGCTCACAAAAAAAACCTGTCGGCTGGCGGTCGCGCGGCAACGATGTTGGCTCACTTAAAAATTGCAGTAGGGCGGCTTGCATGTCGTCGGCATCTCCAATGTAGATCCACTCGGTGGAACTTGAAATACCGTAGACGCCGGACGAGGCGGGAGCGTGAGCTCGAACCGTCGAAGCCGAGAATGACCTCGGAAAAGGCGGTTCAAATGGCATCAGCCGCTCGAAACGGCCAACGAATCGTCAGGAACATGGGCAACCTCCCGGGTCGCGATGGTTGCTAAGCAGCAGGACGGACCGAATGACTTAGCTCAATCGGTCCATTGGAGGCGCAGGATTGACGCCCCTGCCTCTATTGTCGTCGGAAGAGCCCCCCCCTGTCAAACCAGTCCGATTTTGCTAGGGAAGGATGGAATGCGAGAAGGGAAGATAATGGTGGGCGCGCACGGACTCGAACCGTGGACCTCCTGCGTGTGAAGCAGGCGCTCTAACCAGCTGAGCTACGCGCCCCTTTGAAGAGGGCCAAATCCAGGATTTAATTGTAGCAGGGAGGGCAAGGTTCAGCGCAAGTATCGGCCAACAAAAAAGGAGTGGCCGAAGCCACTCCTTTTTAATCCGTGCCGATTCTAACCGGCGATGAGTTACGCAGTCTTCGATGATTTGCCGCGCCGCAAATAGCCGAGTAAGCCGAGACCGCCAGCCATCATGAACCAAGTACCCGGTTCCGGATTGTCGGTCGTCGAGATCACATTGGTCGGCTCATTCGTGCCAGCCAAAACGGGACCGTTGGTCGTCGCCACTAAATTCGTTGTGGGGGCGAGGTTCGAAATAGTCGAAGACTGTTGGGCGTTGCAGCTCGACGACGTTGAGGCCGCCGGTTCCGCTGCAGCCCCGCCGTCGAAGAATGAGCGCCAACCGGAAGTGCCGGCCCAGCTCGATACCATGTTGCAAGCCGCCGAATCACTGGAAGCCGTCGTGGCTCCAAAACCGCTGTAACCACTAAACCACGCCCCGCCGTTCACCTGACTGGCTGAACTGGTCGAGCTCCCGGTAGCGTTCCAACCGCTGTAGGATCCCCAGAAGGAATTGGTACCCTGGTTGGCCGCGACCGATGATGTGCCGCCTCCAAAATAACCGGAAAACCAGCTCGAGTTCGAAGAAGTCGGGCTATTTGTAGTAGACGCGCTCGTACCGCTAAAGAGGAATCCTCGGAAGAGATCGTCCGATTGGACTGTAGCCGTCGGAGTCGCCGACGAACCCCAAGCCACGTTCGAATACCAGCTATCTGACGAAGACGTACTCCACTGGGCCGTGGTAGTTTGCGCTGAGCTAAAGCTCGTCTGCGTGGCCCACGACTGGGTACTAATCGCCGTCGCAGCATAGCTATTACCAGCGGATAAATCTAACGATTCAAATAGTGGGTTGGAATACTGCCACAGTTCAGAGGCGCTTGCGCTCGCACCAGTTAGCGCCATCACCATAATTGCTTTGCCGATAGTTTTTTTGTTATTTTTCGCCATTTCGTACTGATCCTCCAGGACCAACCACTCTTAGGACTCCAGAATAGTATAGGTTGCCACCGTTTGCAATACAAATGCGTCCACAGTGATAACCTATTCTTCCCTGTGCCTATCCGTATCCTCCTCGATCAGAAGCAGTTACCCCTCAAACTGGGTTATCACCACCACCAAATCTAGACCGCTACTCCTCGAAAAAAGCGGTTTCGAAACACCGAGGCTGCGAAGGGGGAGATCAATTGCTCCAGGACCACACCCTCCACACGGCTTAGTATTACCGATTCCGGGATAGCCGTCAAGGCCTATTTGGGGCCTGACTGCCGGACTAGGACTATTCTCTGTAATGTGCGATACGTATCCAAAAGGAACTGAGGCGACTTTTGAGAATTTCCTTGACTTTCTCTGTTTGTTCGCCAAGTATGAGGTATGGCCCTTACTCCTCGCCAGAAGGAACTCCTTGATTTCATTTCCGGGTTTGTGGACGAGCACGGGTATTGCCCCAGCTATGACGAGATTGCCCGGGGCCTGGAATTGGCCTCCTTGGCGACGGTCCATAAACACATCGCGGCCCTGTCGGCTAAGGGCTACCTAAACCGTACGGAAAACCACAGCCGGTCACTTGAAGTTGGCCCGCGCTATTTCGATGAGACTCGGGCCTCTCGCGCTGCTCATCGCCCCGTCCGTTTGGAAATTCCGCTTGAGGGCCGCATCGCTGCCGGTGTGCCCGTTGAGGCCTTCGCTGAGCGGGAAGTTGTCAATTTCGGAGACTTTGCCGGAGCCGACGATACCTACGCATTGCAGGTTCGCGGCGAGTCGATGATAGAGGATCATATTTGCGATGGTGACTACGTGCTGATTGAGCGCACCGGCTCGGTTCGCAACGGAGACGTAGTTGTCGCCCTGGTTCGCGGCGCCGAGAGCACGCTCAAGCGTTTCTATCGAGAGCCGGACGGGAGTGTCCGGCTGCAGCCGGCCAACAGGACGATGGAACCGATCCTCCTGGCCGCTGCCGACATTCAGGTCCAGGGACGGCTCCTCGCTGTGCTGCGGAAGTACCGCTAGTCAACGGCTCAGCCGCCGTATCGTGGCGCCTGCCGCCTGGACGCCCCGATACTGCGCCTCTTCGAAAATCGAAAGCCCGCTCACGTCGGAATTGGCCAATTCCAATCCTGGTGCGATCGCGGGCTTGCCGCGCGAGCGTAGCGATCCCGGAACCGGCCGCGCCATCGCGTGGCCAAACCTCATGATATCCAGCCGGCTGACGCATGCTCGAATATCGGGATGCGCCTGTTCAAGATCCACCAGAATCGCCTCGCTCCATTGCCGCCAATCGCGATCCAGCAAAGCTTGCCGGGCTTTTGCGGGCGCAGTATCGGTCAGCGGCCAATAGTATGTCCAAACGGTGCGGTCGACGTGCGTTCTCAAAGTCTGATGCGTGGAGACAACGTATCCCAACGAAGGCGATCGATAAATCACGTTGTCCCATGCGACAGGCAAGCCGCGTTCGGCCGGCCAACGGTCCAACGTGAGATTCGCCGTTAACCAGGGTGAGTAAACGATGGGTGGACGGGCTGGCGCTTTATCAAGCAAATATCGCAACAGATAAGACGGCGCGGCAAAGATAACCGAATCGGCGAGGTAGGCGGCTTTGGCGCCATGGACCCGCCAGCCTCGCCCGGACGGCTCCAACCGAGTCGCAAATTCGCCGGTCCGCAGCCGCGAACCTACCCGCTCAATCAGGCGTTTCGCCAGCCAGCCATTGCCTTCCGGCCAAGTCAGCGGGCCTTTCTCCGGCGTTTCCCTGCGCGCCGCAAAGTAATGGAGTCCAGCCCAAGCCGAAACCGCGCTGGCATCGCCCCCATAATCGTCGCGGCAGGCATAGCCCGCATACCATCGCAAAGGAACGGACGTGAACCGTTCGCGCTCCAGCCAGGCTGCAAACGTGATCGAATCAAGGTCCGCTCTCCGGCAATGCCCGCTTTCGATTGGGATTCGGAATTCCCCGGAGCCGGCCAGTTCATCTATCTTCGATTGGAATCGCCGGTATTGCTCATGGTCCTCGCGGCTCACTCCCACCTCAGGCTCGATCCCGTCTTGCCACTTGCCATGAATGAACAGCCTCTCTTGAGGCGAATGGCACAGGTGGCGCTCTTCCCAAACCCCATCGCGCAGCAGGCCGAACTCCTCGAAAAGCGTCCTCACCAACGTGGCCCCCGGGCCGGGCGCCGGGACGTAGTGCGCTGCCCACGGGTAGGATCCCGCTTCGCCGTCGCCCCACCGTGAATTCCCGCCGGCCTGGTTCTCCATCTCCAGCAGTACGTAGTCGCGCATCTTGTGCCGATCGAGCCACCACGCCGCGCTCAATCCAGCGATACCGCCGCCCACGATCACCACCGGCACGCGCACCGTCTGCCGCAATCCATCGCCAACCGCGCCCCGGCCGTCTCGCAATCGATGCCCCGTCAGGTGGGAAGAGTCCACAAATCCGCCCGCGATCCGCCGCTCGGCCTTCGCCGTCAGGCCGATCAGCGCCGCGCTCAATTGCCGTCGCGTGAACAAGCCTCGACGGTAGCATCCATCGGGCGGGTTGCGCTCGGACAGTCGCCTATGATGTAGTACACGGATTCGGGATGAATAGCGAATTACCCAGTCTTGACTACGAGCGTTTCTGGCGCCGTCTGCAACAAATCGGCCTCAACGCCTACGAATCGCGCGCCTATCTCGTCCTGGTGGGCCACTCCAAGTTCAAGGCGCTCGAACTGGCCGCGCGCGCCGGCGTGCCTCGCCAGAAGATCTACGAGGTGCTCGATAGTCTCGTCGAAAAAGGCTTCGCGCGCGTAGTGCAAGAAAAGACCAAGCTGTTCTCGGCGATCGAACCCGACCTCGCGATCGCCAACTACATCGCCCGCCGTCATGAGCAACTGCAGATCGAACTGGCCGAACAAAGCAAGACGGCTAACGATCTGGTGGTCGATCTCAACAAAGCGCATGTGGAAGGGAGAGACGGGCGCGGCACGCTCGACTATTTGCGCATTGTTTCCGACCCTGGGCAGACGGCCTCGCTGTATCGCCGTATGATCGGCTCTTGTCTGACAGGCTACCTGGAATTTTCGCGGCCGCCCTACGCCGTGGATCCGCTCGAAGAACAACTGGTGAAAGAGGCCACCAAGCGCGGCGTTCAGTGCCGGATTCTGCTTGAATCGTCCAGCCTGGACGAAAACACCCGCAAGCGCCTGGCCGAATACCAGAGCTTCGGGGCCGAGGTCCGCTGCATCGATCATCTGCCGATGAAGCTGGCGCTCTTTGACGGCCGGCTCGGCATGATCGCGTTGCTCGACCCGCTGGTAACCAAACCTACCTGGACGGCCGTGACATTCGACCATCCAGGGATGTCGGAAGCGATGCAGGGACTCTTTGAAGATTACTGGGGACGCGCCCAGAGCTTATAAGTGGAGCCGTTTGAATCCGCTCCTTACAGTTTCAATTCCCAACCGGGGCGGAACGCCGGTCTAACATACTTGTTCGCCTCCACGCTGTTCGTAAACCGCATGGTCTTGCTATCCCAAAGTAACTTGCCCGGCGCCCGCATGGCGATCACTCCGAGTAACATCCATTCGGTATAAGGCCCGGCGATTCGGAAGTCCGAAACGGACTGTTCTCCACCCTTACACGCGCGCACCCAATCGCGCATATGGCCGGGCGACCGCAGCAACAACGGGGCGGGCAGGGAATAGTCTTTCCACCGGGCGGCGGGCAGCAGGTGGACTCCCTCGCCACGTTCCACCGTCGCCATCAGGCCCTTCTTGCCCACAAATACCGCGCCGTTCCCGCTGAGCACGCCTGGTTGATTCCCCATGCCAAACCGCCGGTCGCCGTAGACCGGAACGCCGGGTCCGCCGGCCCCCTGCCGCACAGTTGTCAGCCCCGCCCCACCGCCCTTCTTCCCACCGAAACCACCGCCGCCACCGCCTGGGCCTGCCCCGCGGGCGCCGCGTCCCTTGTCGACAAGGTTGTTACTCGCCGGCAAAATCGTCTCCATCTCCATGCCCGGCACATGATACGCCTCGGCCTCCTCCGGCCGCGCCGAATCATGCCAATAAACGGTCACCGGAGGCATCGACCCCCGCGAGGGGAACTCGAAACGAATGACACAGCGTTCCGGAAAACTGAACTTACTCGTCTTCTCCGATCTCACTAATTCGACGCTGGTAGGCGCGCCCAGTTGCAACGCCAGATTCACCGGCCCCATCGTGTGAATGCCCCAGTTACCGATTTGCCCCGTGCCGAAATCGAAAAACCCGCGCCAGTTGTAAGGCGTATACTCGCTCGCATAAGGACGCATCGCCGCGCCGCCCAGCCAGAGTTTCCAATCGAGTTCTGCCGGTGAGGATGTCTCGCGCGGCAGTTCCGTCATCCCAGTCGGATGCGTCCCCGGCGTCGACGAAGCGTGAACTTCGGTCACATCCCCGATCTCCCCCGACCAGATAATCTCCGCCGCCACGCGAATGCTCTCGTGCGAGTAGCCCTGATTGCCCATCTGCGTCGCGACCTTGTATTTCACCGCCGCGTCCTGCAACAAACGCGTCTCCCAGGGGGTGCGCGTCAGCGGCTTCTCGACATAAACGTGTTTGCCCCGGCGCATGCACTCCAGCGCCACCGAAGCATGCATGTGATCGGGAATGCCAATCGTACAGGCATCGATGTTCTTGCCTTCTTTATCCAGCATCTCGCGGTAGTCTTTGTACTTCGGCAAGGTGGAATACTTCGCGAAATTCTCGCCCGCGCGTTTTTCATCCACATCGCACATCGCCACCAGCGTCTCGGTCTGCGCCGCCTGATTCAAGATCGTGCCGCCCTGTCCGCCGCAGCCGATGGCGGCTACGCGCAGCTTGTTTGAATATGGCTTGTAGCCCATCGCCTTGAGCGACGGAACCGTACCGAATCCGCCGAGCGGGACCGCGCCCGCGAGTAGCGAGCCAAAGAAAAAATGACGTCTGGACGTTTGATCGTTGCGTGCCATGGTGAACTTCCACAATATCCTGTTTTGGTTCAGTCGACTGCCCTAGACAGACTGAAAAGTGCCAGCGCCGTGCCCTTGCCGCCGACGGGCAAAATGATCGTGTCGCGGAATGCCAACGGGCTCGACGCGTAACCGTAAACCAGGCGCGTGCCGCCATGTTGTCCCCAAAGATCTTGACTCCACAAGACCTTCCCGGAATTCTTATCGAGGCAGTGCAGGATTCCCGTTGAGCCTGCCGTAAAAACCCGGTCGCCCACCATCAAAGGCGTGGCATACGGGCCGTGGCCATAATCTCCCGCTTCGCTTTGGAACGATGCTTCGTACTTGTGCTCCCACCTTGTTTGTCCGGTGGCTGCGTCGGCGGCCAGGACAAATTCGGTGGAGCCTGTTCGATACGTGGTAAACAAAACTCCTCCCGCCACCGCCACTTGTGCATGACCGCTGCCTAGAGGCCGGGACCACACCTTCACCGGTCCGGTCGCGGGCCAGGTTGCGTCGAAGGCTGGACCACCAGCCGTCGCAAGAAAATTCCTGGCCGCACCGCCCCATTGCGGCCAATCGGAATTGAGTTGAGCCAGGAGCGGGAGGCCAAGCAGAGAGGGGAGAATGAGCGCCTTCTTCGCCATAGCGACTGAAGACGCCGAGGCCCGGCGAATTGTTCCCGGCGTGAGGTGGGATAAAGTAGAATCATTCGCGCCGTGACAATTCCAATCTTGCTTGCCGCCGCCACTGCCGTCGCCGCTTACGCGCAGGTTTCCTTTCCCGAAAAGGCGGCCAAACCATCGCCGCCGAAAGCGGATATTGTCTATCACGACAAAGTCTGGGACCGCTCCGGCCACTCCGCTTTCACCGATTTGATCCTATTTCACGACCGCTGGTTCCTCGCTTTTCGCGAAGCGTCCACGCACGTTTCCGGCGATGGGGCGATTCGCATTCTCAGTTCCGCCGACTTTGAACACTGGCAGGACACCGCGCACATCACCCACCCGGGTGGCGACCTGCGCGACCCAAAGCTCTGCGAAACACCGGACGGCCAGTTGATGTTGACGACCGCGCTCGCGTTGCGCCAGCCGGCCGAAGCGCATCATCAATCCTATGCTTGGTTCTCGCGCGAAGGCCGCGTGTGGAGTGAACCAGCCGCCATTGGCGACCCCGATGTTTGGCTGTGGCGCGTCCAGTGGAGCCACGACAAGGCGCTGGCCCTGGGCTATGGAACCGGCGGCGGCCGCTTTCTCCGAGGCTACATGAGTGCCGACGGCTCCCGGTTCGTTACGCTGAACCCCACCATACTGGCGGCCGACTATCCCAACGAAACCTCGATTCTGTTTCTGAACGACGAAAGTGCGCTATGCCTGTTGCGCCGCGACGGAGGATCGAAGACAGCGTTGCTCGGACGGAGCCGCCCGCCCTTTCGCGCCTGGACGTGGACCGATCTCGGTGTCCGTATCGGTGGCCCGCACATGCTGAAACTTCCCGACGGGCGCATCGTCGCCGCGGTCAGGCTTTACGACGGCAAGGCCCGCACTTCGCTTTGCTGGCTCGATCCCGCCACCGATCGACTCACTGAGTTTCTCGCTCTCCCTTCGGGCGGCGATACCAGTTATGCCGGACTGGGCTTTCACCACGATCTTCTGCACGTGAGCTACTACTCGTCCCATGAAGAGCGGACGTCGATCTATGTCGCCAAGGTTAAGTTGCCGGCGCGGCCTCTTAAGGAGTCACGATGAAACCGAGCGCTGTGGCCGGTTGCGCGTTCGCGCTCGCTGCTGCGTGTTCGACCGCCCCGCCGCCGCCGGAAACCAAGGTAAGCCAACCGGCGCCCGCCAAGATCCTGCAGTTCTACGCTTCGCCCGCAACCATGGCGAAAGGCGATCGCACCCTGCTCTGTTACGGCGTTGAAGGAGCGGCCTCGGTCCGGTTGGATCCGGCTGTCGAAGAGATTGCGCCTTCGCGCACGCGTTGCGTCGAAGCCAAGCCGGCGGCCTCCACAAAGTACACGTTGTACGCCAAGAGTCGAACCGGCGAAGAGGTCTCGCAACAGATCGAAGTCGTCATCGATCCGAAGATGCGGCGCGCCGCCGCCGCCGTGGGCGCAAGCGGCGGATTGATTTTGTTTTTCGCGGCTGGAGTGCAAAGCAAAGTGGCCAAGGGCGCGCAAGTTCCGTTGTGTTACGGAGTGAAGGGTGCATCGTCGGTCAGTCTCTCGCCACCGGTTGTGGCCTTGACGCCGAGCGAGAGAATCTGTTTTCAAGTCAGCCCGCAAGCGTCGACCAACTACGTGCTGACTGCGATTTCCGCCGCTGGCGAGAAAGACTCCGAAACCGTCCGCCTTATCGTTGAGTAAGTTCTCGAGGGGCGGGAGCGATATCGTAATTTCGAGTGTTCGCCAGCAAAAGGCCGGCTGCCCCATCGGGCTTTTCAGCTTCGAACAGACAAGTCCGAGAACCTGCACGGCCTTCCAAGTGGACGCGTCCGCCCCGCTGGCTAACTCTGTAGGCCATCCGGGCCCCATGATGTACCCGCAGAGATTCGAGTGACCAGTCTTCGGCTCCGCTCACTACGCGGATGCCGCCCCCGGGAGCGATCAGGATACTCGTCTCCTCCAGGGAACCAGTCGAAAAATAGACGTTCTCAGCCGCGTCGAGAATGTTGCGAGCGTTGTTTAGAAACACTTCGCTTGATCCACCTGGCTGCTGGTTCATTTTTTTCCGTCTGAACCCCTCATCGGCGTCGCGCTCCGGCTTTTGAGAAAATACCAGGGAGTCATGCATAACTGGGGTCCAGTCCTATTTCTTTCGTTCAGCCTCGCGAGTTTCGCTCAAACATTGGCCGAAAGAGTCGAGGCGCTCGCTGCGTCTTCGCCTGTCGCCTCGCGTGGGCACTGGGGCGCCCAATTTGTCGATCTCACCACGGGCGAAGTGCTCTATGCGCGGCACGAAAATAGTTTCTTTGTGCCGGCTTCGAACACCAAGTTATTTTCGACGGCCATGGCGCTCACGCAACTGGGGCCGGCGCATCGCCAACTCACGCGCGTCGCCGGGACCAAGGCGCTCGATGCTCAGGGAGTACTGCACGGCGACTTGCGGTTCATTGGCGCCGGTGACGCCACGCTGTCGGGCCGGGCACTGCCCTACGATCCGAAATCGAAACCGGGCGAACCGCTCGCGGCGTTGGATGAGTTGGCTGAGCAGGCGTGGCAAAGCGGACTGCGGCGCGTCCAGGGAGACATCGTCGGCGATGACACGGCCTATGTGTGGGAGCCGTTCCCGGAAGGCTGGGCGCAGGGCGACACTCGCTTCGGCTACGGAGCGCCGGTGAGCGCGCTGATGCTCCACGACAACACATTCTCCATTCGCGTCGAAGGCGCCGCGGAGGCGGGCCTGGCGCCACGCGTCGCCATTTCGCCGTCGCCCGGCTATTGGACCATCGAGTCGCGCCTGCGAACGGGACTGCCCGCCACGGCTCTGAAGATGGAGCGGGAACCCGGTTCAAGGCAAATCGAGCTATGGGGGACGATCGCTCCGAAGCGGGTGCGGCTTCAATCGCTCGCTGTCGACGACCCGGCCTACTACGCTGCGTTCGCGTTGCGCGAAGCGATGGAGCGCCGGGGGATCGCCGTGCAGGGCGGCTTGGCCGCGCGTCACCGCCATCCGCTGATGGGGCAACCACCGGCTGAAGACGAAACAGGCTTCGTGGAACTGGCGCGCCGCCTGTCGCCGCCGCTGGCCGAAACGCTCCGCGTGATCGCCAAAGTCAGTCAAAACCTTGAGGCTGAAGCTGTGTTGCTCGAAGTAGCGCGAGTGAAGGGCAAGACCCCGGATCGCGCCAGTGCGGTCGACGAACTCCGCGCCTTTGTGGAAAGCATCGGCGTCCCGGGTGAGGATTTCACGTTTGAAGACGGGAGCGGTCTCTCGCGCCTCACCCTCATCACGCCCGCCACCGTGATTCGGCTCTTGCGCTTCATGCACGCTTCACCCCACGCCGAGACCTTTCGCGGCCTTCTCCCCCGCGGCGGCTTCGATGGGACCCTAGAGGAGCGCTTCCGCCGGCTAAAGATCGCCGCGACGATCATGGCCAAAACAGGCTCGCTCAGCCATACGGCGGCGCTATCGGGCTACCTCGAACGGCCCGATCGCGCTCCCTTGGCCTTCTCGATTATGGTGAACAACGCCAACTCGAACGGCGCGGGCATGCGGGATTTCATTGATAAACTGGTATGGACCATTCTCGAAAATTAACTTACCCAACTTATGCCTATTTACGAATATCGCTGCACTGACTGTGAAACGCGCTTTGAAAAGCTGGTTCGCGCGTCCGACACCGATGGTCCGCGTTGCCCCGGCTGCGGCGCGGCGCACCTGGAACGGGAGTTGTCCACTTTCGCTGCGCACTCGGGCTCGGCTCGCGGCGGACGGCAGGCGGCGCCTAGGATGGGCGGGGGTTGCCCCGCTGGAATGTGCGGTACGCCGGGAGCTTGCGGCCGCGAAAACTAGCGATGCGGCGTAAGCGGGCCGCGGCACTGCTG
Organism: Acidobacteriota bacterium; assembly: GCA_043755595.1. Classification (GTDB taxonomy): domain Bacteria; phylum Acidobacteriota; class Terriglobia; order Bryobacterales; family Bryobacteraceae; genus VFZP01. The sequence continues at coordinate 32,549 of JAYUSQ010000052.1, forward strand.
GTCCTGACCGCTGCGGCGCCCCTGTGCGCGGAAGATCTACTCGGCTCGGCGCGCCAGCACGATTTCGCGCGGCGCAACCAGCAAGCGGTCGACGGGTATCGTGCGGCCGTGCAAGCGCGCCCCGATTCCTTCGAGGCCTGGGAGGGCATGATCCGATGCCTGATTCGCGACAAGCGTGCCGGTGAAGCCTACCAGGCATGGGAAGAAGCCAGCCGGCAACCGGGGACCGGCGCCTTTCGCAAAACAGCCGAAGGCCATGTGCTGTTTCGCCAGGCGGAATTCGACCGGGCCGACGCGGCCTACGGGGAAGCCATCCGTCTCGACAGCCGCGCAGCGCTCGCCTATGTGGGGCTTGCTTCTCTTCACGGCCTGATTTCGCAGAACGAGAGCGCGGCGAACGTCGCCAACCTCGCCTACCGCCTGATCCCTGAGAATCCAACCGCGATTCTCGCTCGCGCGTATGAACTGGAGGATCCCACCGCGCATGTCGCCGCGCTGGAGCAAGCCCTCGCGCTGTTCGATCCAAACTCAGAGGAAACCCGTGCGCTCCGCATCCACGTGGCGTCCGACCGGCAGATCGGCCATCGCGACGCTCGTGTGCTTGATTCGCCTTACACAGCGGCCGAGCTTCGTCTCGAACAAATCGATCCGCGGAACGACACGCGGTACGCCTTGACCGTCCTCCTCAATAACAGGAAGAAGGTGAGGATGCTGCTCGATACCGGTGCGAGTGGAGTCAGTCTGAAATCGTCGATTGTCAAAAACGCCGGCCTCGAACGATTGGCGGAAGAAGGGACCGAAGTAAAAGGCATCGGTGACAAGAAAGCCCCGCTGTCCTATTCCTATCTGGCCGAGAGTCTCGCCATCGGTCCGGTACGCTTCCGCGACTATGTTGTGTCCGTCAGCGACCGGCAGGGCGGCATGGACGGAATCATCGGCGCCGACGTATTTTCGCAATTTCTAGTCACGTTGGATTTCCGCGCACGCCGCCTCCTGCTTGCTCCGTATCCCGGTCTTGCCGTGCCTCCCGATCGAACCAAAGCCATCAACGGTGAGCGCCGCGCCGGCACGCATCGGGTCTTCCGCAGAGGGAACCACTTATTCCTGCCTGTAGCGGTGAACAAGAAAGCCAGCCGCCTATTTTTGATCGATACCGGCGCTTTCACCAATCTGATTTCGGCGGATTTCGCCCGGGAACAAACCAAGCTATCCCACAACGGCAGCGTCAGGATCCACGGCGTGCAAGGTGAAGTCGACAAGGTCTTCAACGCCAGCCAGGTTGAACTTACCTTTGCCGGGCTCCGTCAGAATAACTCAGGCATGTTAGCCTTCGATTTCGGTAAGCTCTCGAATGAGTTCGGTTTTGAGATTGGCGGCATCATTGGCATGCCGATCCTGGAGCAACTCCGCGTGACGATCGACTACCGCAACGGCGCGGTGGAAATGAGGTACAAGGATAAATGAAACTCCTGATTCCCCTGCTAGTGGCCGCTTCCGTAGTGTCAGCGCAGCAATCGGGCGACGAGATTCTTCGCAAGGTCGCGCAGACTTACTCGGCCATGTCCGCGGTCCATATCGCGGCGACCCGGGTCGATGAGGTCTTCCTACCCGGTAATCCACAGATGAATGAGTCGCAGTACGAATTCGCCGCGCGCGGAAACGGCCGCGTCCGCGCCACACAGAGAGCCAACGGCCAGGATCTATGGCTGATCGGCAACGGCGAAGCCACCTGGAAGGCGCTGGCGCACGAAAAAAAGTGGGCCAAGATGAACACGGCCACCCTGGACAACGACGAGGACGAAGAAGAAGCGGAGCGCGGGCAGGCCGGCGGGCCGCCGCCTCCTCAGGATTTCCGGTCCGAGACGCAGGCATTTCTGTTCAGCCGCGTCATTGCCTACGGCCGCCGCATTCAGGGATCGACACTCGTCAAGCAGGATTCGTATAAGTTGGACGGTGATCGCGTCAACTGTCACATCGTCCGCTTCTCAACCGTCAACGCCCAGCATGAGTTATGGATAGACGCCCAGCGATTCTACGTCTTGCAATGGATTCAAGGCGGCATGGTCAAGTATGGCGACCGTCCCGCTAAGACCAAGGTTTCCATGAAGGTCAAAAAGTTCGCTGCAGCCGATAGCGTGGCGGACAATCTCTTTGCGTTTAATCCCGGCAAAGGGTGGATGGAAGCCGAGATGATCGTGTTCCCTTCCGAAGGCCGGATGCTGTTGACTGGCCAGCGGGCCGCCACGTTTACCCTGAAGTCGCTCGAAGGCCAGGAGTATTCACTGGCGGCGTTACGGGGCAAAGTGGTGGTGATGGATTTCTGGGCCACTTGGTGCCCGCCGTGCCGCGAAGAGATGCCGCATCTCGAAAAACTCAGCAAGGAACTGGCGGCCAAGGAAGTCGTCTTTGTGGGCGTGAATGACGAAGAAGCGGGAACGGCCAGAAGCTTCATCAAGAAGAATGGATACGAGATTCCGGTGCTCATGGATAACAAGCGGGAAGCCCGGCGGCGCTACGGAATCAACGCGATTCCAAGCCTCTTCGTCATCGATCGCGACGGTGTGATCCGCCAGCATTTTATCGGCTCGCGCAGTGAAGCGACGCTGCGCAAAGCGATTCTTGAAGTAGTGGAAGGCAAGGGGGGCTAACGTGCGCCGTCGCGACTTGCTCGGTTTGTTATTGCCTGCCGCGTTGCCGATGCCCGCCGCAACCGCCACGCGTTTCCGCATCGAGACCGTGCGGCTCAACCTGCTTCATACCTGGACCACCACCATGTCGTCCAGCACGACGCGCGACGTCATCTATTTCCTGCTCACGCGCGGCGCGCACTCCGGCATCGGCGAAGGCGCGCCCATCGTGCGCTACAAAGAATCGGCTGAGGAAGCCAAGCGATTCGCACGTGAAGTCGGCGAGTTACTCAAGGACGATGTCGACCTGTTGCAGTACCGGAAAGTGATTGACCGCGTTCACCAGACAATCCCCGGGCAATGGGCCCTAAAGAGCGCAATCGATCTGGCGATTCACGACTGGGTGGGCCAGCAACTCGGCGTACCTGTCTACCGATTACTCGGGCTAGATCCGCTGGCGACACCCGTCACGACTTTCTCGATTGGCATCGATACTCCAGAGGTCACCAGGCAGAAGGTGAAGGAAGCTGAAAAATACCCAATCTTGAAGATCAAGGTTGGCCTCGCCACCGACGAAGCCACGATCGACGCCGTGCGCAGCGTGACCAGGAAGCCCCTGCGCGTCGACGCGAATGAAGGCTGGAAGACCAAGGAAGAGGCAGTTGCCAAAATCAACTGGCTGGAGAAGCAAGGCGTCGAATTCGTCGAGCAGCCTTTGCCCGCCCACATGCTGGAAGAGATGAAGTATGTGCGATCAAAGGTTCACATCCCCGTAATCGCCGACGAAGCGTCATTGCATCCGCGCGACATCCCGAAGCTGGCGCAGTATTTCGATGGCGTCAACATCAAGCTCGACAAATGCGGCGGAATTCTCGAAGGTTTGCGCATGATCGAAATGGCCCGCTCACTGGGATTGAAGACGATGCTTGGCTGTATGATTTCTTCGTCGGTCGCAATCACCGCAGCGGCGCATCTTTCACCGCTTGTCGACTATGCCGATCTGGACGGCAACTTACTCATCGGCAACGACCCGTACTCCGGCGTCATGGTTGAGGCAGGCAAGTTGATTCTGCCCGGCGGAGATGGCTTGGGGTTAAAGCCCCGAGGGTGACCTGGTGAGCACTCCTGTGTATTCTAAGGGAATGGAACTAATCTTCGAAGTCCGCGACGCCGACGAGGGAGGCTACTGCGCGCGCGCTCTCGGACACGCGATCTTCACACAAGGCGATTCCTGGAGCGAACTGCGGGCTAATGTGTTGGAGGCCGCCGGGCTTCACTTTGAGGAAGCGGAAGATAAACCTAGGCTGGTCCAGTTGCACTATGTCAAGGACGAGTTGATCCCAATGGAAGCGGCGTGAAGCTGCCTCGCGGAGTTTCGGGAGATCGCCTCATCGCCGTTTTGGCCACCTTTGGCTATCGACCGGTCCGGCAGCGCGGCAGTCATATGAGGCTCAAATCAAGCACTCTGAATTGCCTACCCACTTCGTCACCGTGCCATTACACGATCCAATCAAACTAATCAAACTAAACTGGGAACGCTTCACGGGATTCTGAACGAAGTAGCAGCCAGGAAGTCGATACCGGTGGAAATGTTAATCGACGCCCTTCGCTAGCTCAAGGGTTCAGCCGCCCACTAACTCCTGTAGAAATTCCTCGATCATCTCACGCGGGTCTCGCCGTTCCGCCTCATCTTCCGGATGCGCCTCCACCCAATCCAGCAGATCGATCAGCGCAATCCACTCTGGCCCGCCCGCCCGCGCTTCCAGCTTAGCCGCCGCCGAATCGGCCCGGTGCATCGGCAGGGTGCGAATCGCTCCGGCCCGCGGATCGGCACAAGCGGCGGCCGGTGAAGTCACCAGATGCTCACGGCAGATCATTGGGCGTTCGTCGTAGATGCCGCACGATTCTTCCTCAAGAAATGGACAAGCGATGCCAAGTGCAAAATAGTCGAGCTTGAGCGCCACTCGTTCGGCGGGTTCCAGTTCGTCGCGCCTGTCGATCCGTCCACGCAACCCCGGCGCCTTCACTCCCTCAGCGGCCGACGCGAAGCGCTCGAGAATCTTCGTTCGCCGGAGCTCCGGCATTCCACGCACAAACGCCGTCAACCGCCGCGCTTCCATTTCACGAATTGGCACCAGTTGTCGGCAACAAGCGCCGCACCCTTTGGTACATGAGATCGGTTCGGCGGCGGCCTCCTCGGCGGATTCCACCATCACATTTGAGAACTGCCGCAGCACGGGCAGCAGCGTCGCGGGCCGTACCCGCTCGCCTCGCGGCGCGTCGAACTCCACGCGCTTCGCCTGCCCATCGATCTTCAGCTCTATCTGCACCCGCGCGCTCATCTCTGTTTCCTCCGATAGGCCGAGCGCAAGTAGTTCTCAGACTCGCGCGCGCGATACGATCCCGGCGCATACTCAATCGCATTGCGATAAGCCAGCTTAGCGTCCTCGCGCCTACCCAATAAATCGTACGTCTGTCCCAAGCGCATCCACGCGGTCACGCCGGTATTAAGATCAAGCTCGGCAGCCTTCGCGGTGACACGTTGAAAATTCGCGGCGGCCTCATCCAAATCGCGATACCAAAACTGCACCGTCGCGCGGAAGTAATAGACCTTCTCACTCGGCAATGCGGCTAACGCCGGCGTATTCAAAGCCTTCAACTTCTCCACTTCGGCAATCGCGGCCAGCGCCTTCTCTTTGTTGCCCAGATCCGAATACATCTGCCCGAGTTCAAACCAGAACAGATAGTTGCGTGGATACTGACGGATCAAAGACTCCAGCACTTGCACGGCGTCGGCCGATCGCCGCTCGCGCCTGTAGACAGTGGCCAGCAGGATCCCGGAGTCCGAACGATTGAGCGAACCTTCCCGCCACACACGCTCGACCGTGCGAATGCCTTCCTCCCGATCTCCTCCAAAGCCCGTCAGGAACCCCATTGCGCGGTAGGTCCAAGAGAGGCTGCCGACGATGTAGTCATGCACGCCCTGCGTCATCCGCGCGTCCACCAGAGTAGGCTCGATCTCGGTCACACGGTTATGCAGCTTGCGGCATTGCGTGGCGTCGCGCAGCGCCGAAAGCCAGGATTTCCGGACCAGAAAACTGTAATTGCCGCGCAGCCCATAAGCCGTCCCCAGCGTGTACAGAGCCGCGACGTCGCCGGGAGACTTATCGAGCTCCGCTTGGGAGAGGCGCATCGCTTCCGCCACGGCTCGGTCGAATTCAGCCTGATCGGCCGTATCGGGATTCATTTTGGCGCGGCGCAGGAAAGCGTTGCCGCCCGTCACCAGTTCGGTTTCGAGTGCGCCGCCCTTGAGCAACTCACGATACAGAATGGCCTGCGCCAAGTGATTGCGCAGGTGCGCCGATTGGGGCCGCGCGACGATGGCGCGGCGAAATACGGTGATCGACCGATCGAATTCGAGGTTGAAGAAGTGGTCGAAACCGCTTGCCGATTCCGGATCGAGTCCGGGCAACACCGCCAAAGCGGCTCCGAAAAAAATCGCGGCGACAGGCGCAGGCACCACCCCATTCTAGAAGAGCCGCTTCCAGCGCCGCCGCCGGTTCGTTATAATTCTCATCGATATGCAGCTCTTCGGTTTTTCGTTCCAGGCCAAGGCGGCCACTCCCGCCAAGCCCAAGCCCGCCGCGGCCGCCGCGTCCAAAGCTGCGGCTGGAGCAGCCAAGCCAGCCGCCGCAGCCGCGGGTACGCCAGACGCCAAGGCGATCGCCGCCATTGAGAAAGCCGGCGGCAGCGTCCGCCCACTCGCGCAGAATGACGATCGCCAGGACGTTTCGTTCTACCTGCAAGGCGCCGCGATCAAAGACGAACACGTGGCCCCCGTCTCCATGCTGGCTAAGGTTTACTCGGTGCATCTCGGCAAGACCGGCATCACCGACGCCGCGCTTGCCCACTTGAGCAAACTGACCGGCCTCACGCAACTTCATCTCGAAGGCACGGCCATCACCGACAAGGGCCTTGCCCATCTGAAGGATTTGAATAAGCTCGAGTATCTCAACATCTACGGCACGCAAGTGACCGACGCCGGGCTGTCGCACCTCAAGGGCCTGACGGCCTTAAAGTCTCTCTACCTGTGGCAGACCAAGGTCACCGACGCAGGCATTGCTGAGCTGAAACAGGCGGTTCCGGCCGTCAATATCATCAAGGGCTGGTGAGACCGGCTGCGCGGGAGCGCGTCTAACCGATTGGTATACTGGAAGAGCCTTCCGGCGCTCCCCAAAACATTCCCATGAAGCCTGTTGTCTCATTTCTTTCGGCCGTTTCCTTCGCCCAGGCGTGGCAGGCTCCTCAGCCGCCCCAGCCTCTGCCGCCCGACAAGCCATTGGCGCACGTCAATGGCGACACCGTTACGGTCAGCAAGCTCTCCACCTTGCTGGCTGGCGCGCCTGCGACTGCACTCAGCAGCGCCGGGTCCGATCCAGTTGAATTCCTGACTTGGACTTACCTGCTCGACAAGATGAGCGGCGAAGCGCAAAAGCAGGGGTTGGCCACCAAGTCGCCTTACGCCGACCGGGTCGCCTGGAGTCACGCGCAAGTGCTGATGATGGCCAGAATCGAAGATAAGAATCGCGAAGCGGCGCCCGATGAAAAAGAAATCCAGACCCTCTATGGTGAGAACCCACACCGGTACGGCGTCGCCAAAACAAAACTGATCTTCATCCCAGCCGGCCCCACCGCCAAGACAACCATGGACGCCGTGGTGGCGCAAGCGAGTAAAGGCGTGGATTTCGTCAAGCTGGTGAAGCGGTATTCAGCCGACCGGGATTCAGCAGCCAAAGATGGAGACTTCGCCGACATCAAACCTGAGAGCCGCATTCCGGAAACGATCCGCAAGACCATCTTCAGCACCAAGGCCGGCGAGTTGACGCAAGTGTTCTCGCAGCCGGCCGGACTCTATCTCTTCAAAGTTAAGACCGTCGAAATGAAGCCGCTCGCGGAGTTGGCGAAGGACATGGAAAGCCTCACCGGCCAACAGCGCGCCAGTGAGTGGATGGCAGGCGAAAAAAAGAAGGCCTCGGTCAAAATCTTGCACGAGGAGTTCTTCAAGTCGCTCAAAGTCACCGCCGGTCCCATGGTGATGCGCGGCGCCGAAGAACTGAACTTGGCCGCCACCGCCCAGACCGCGGACATCAAGCCGTCGACAGTGCTCGCCGAAATCAACGGCAAGGCGATGACCGCGGCCGACTTTACCAATCTCATCAAATCCCTGTCGCCGCAAATCAGAACTAAAGCGGTCGTTGCGCCCACCGACTTTCTCCGGGACTACGCCTTCATGCTGCTGCTGAGGGACGACGCCGTGAAGCTCGGCCTCGACAAAAAGCAGCCGTACGAAAACCGGCTCAAGTACGATCGCGACATGACGTTGATGCAGGCGGCAGTTGACGAACACCTCAACAACATCGTCGTTACCGTCGACGAGCAGAAGGCGGGCTATGCCGCCGATCCCAACAAGTTCCGCTTCGCCACCTCTCGCGTTTTGTACATCGCCTACAGCCTGACGCCGCCGCCCCGAACCGATCCGAATGCCAAAAAAATTCTGAACGACCGGGAAGCGCGCGCCAAGATCGAAGGCATTCTCAAGGAGTACAACGAGAAAAAGGAAGACTTCGCCAGCTACGTGATGCGTTTTTCAGAAGACGAATTTTCACGCGGCGAAGGCGGCATCATGCGGCCGATTTCTCTTCTCGACCCGCAAGTGCCGGAGAGCATCAAGCAGGCGATCTTCGGCGCCAAACCCGGCGATGTCGTCGGCCCGGTGAAGCTGGCCAATGGCTATTACCTCTTCAAAGTCGATACGATCGAGGCGCGCAAGTACGAAGAAGTGAAGGACCAGATCTACGAAGAGTTGCGACAGCAACGTTTTCAGGAATGGTTCAACCGACAGCGCGCTTCCTTCAAAGTGACCGTCGAGGATCCGGAAGGGTTTCGCAACACCGTCGCGCTGGCCGCGCGCTAGTGTGCCGCGCCCAAGCGGGATTCGCTGGGTCGCGCCCTTCACCGTCGCCTTCGTGCCCGATTTGCATTCTTCGCGTCGCACGCTCTACTCAGGCGGATCTGTCGGACAGGAAGTCCACGCCGCGTCCTCGATTCCACCACGCCGCATCGTCTTGGATTTAGGGTTGCTCGCCAACCCAGCCGAACTGCGCCGCATCGTGACCCATGAACTGTTCCATTTCGCCTGGATCCGCCTCGGCAATCCAAGGCGGCGGCAATGGGAGAAAGTGTTGGCCGTCGAAGCAATGGCGCGCGCGCGCGGCGAACTAGGATGGTCCGCTGAATGGCGTAAGCGAGCGCTAACAACGCAGGACCGCCGCGGGCGCACCAAGGCCTGGCGTGAATACGCCTGCGAGAGCTTCTGTGACACGGCCGGATGGCTGCTCTCGGGCGCCCAGCCACACGACGAAGCGACACTGGCCGCTCGCCACACACAACGGCGCGCCGATTGGTTTATCGAGCTGTTTCGCGATCGTGGCGTGAGCATATAGAATGGAGTCGTGGTGACATCAATGTCTCGCTTTCTTCCCGCGCTCCTGGCTGGCTTGCTGGCGGTAACCGCCTGTCAGTCCACGGGCACGGTCAGCGCTGCCGTCAAGAAGGAGAAGGACCGCAGGCCCGCGCCGGATTTCACGCTCAAAGACGCCATGGGGCGTCCAGTGAAGTTGTCCGATTACAAAGGCAAAGTGGTATTGCTCAATTTCTGGGCCACCTGGTGCGGCCCCTGCAAGCTGGAGATTCCGTGGTTTATCGAGTTTGAACAGACCTACAAAGATTCTGGCTTCGCCGTGCTCGGCGTCTCCATGGATGAAGAGGGATGGGAAGTCGTCAAACCGTATCTTGAAAAATCGAAGATCAACTATCGCGTCGTGATCGGCGACGACATTACGGCCCAGCAATATGGCGGCGTCGATTCGCTGCCCACTTCGTTCATGCTGGATCGCGAAGGCCGCATCGCCGCCACCCACGTCGGACTCGTGAGCAAGGGATCGTACCAAAATGACATCAAAGCGCTACTCGGCACCGCTGTTTCAAAGGTTGCAGCCGGCGTTGCTGCCCCTGCTGCTGCTCCTGCCGCTGCCCGGCCTGCAGGCGCAAAATAGCTTCGGGTCCGGTCACGTCACTCTTGAAACACCCGCACCCTTGCGCGTCAAGACTGGGGAAACCGCGCCCTTGGCCTTGCGGTTTCGCTTGGCCGCCGGACACCATACCAATTCCAACAAACCTACCGATGAGTTCCTGATTCCACTGAAGCTCACTTGGGATATGGCGGCGTTGACGCCTCTCGAAGTGATAGCTGTCGAGTATCCAGCTGGCAAACTGGAGAAATACGCGTTCTCGGAAAAGCCGCTCTCGGTGTATTCGGGTGAATTCATCGTCACCACGCGTTTCAAGGCCGCGGCCGATGCACCCAAGGGCCAGAAAACCGTGAATGGCAAGCTGCGCTACCAGGCTTGCAGCGACACCATGTGCTTCCCTCCGCGCACGCTGGCCGTGCAGGCGAACGTGGTGATTCAGTAGCGGTGCGCCGCCTCCTAATTCGTCCTGGCGCGATTGGCGACGTCATTGTCTCACTCCCCGCGCTGGAACATTTGCGGGCGGACTATACCGAAGTGTGGACGCCCGCCGCCGTCGTGCCTCTCATTCGTTTCGCCGATCGAGTGCGCGCCATCTCCTCAACCGGACTCGATCTGTTGGAACTTAACCGCGCGCCTGCTCAGTTGGCTGAGACGCTCGCCGGTTTCGACGACATCGTCAGTTGGTACGGCTCCAACCGGAACGAATTCGCCGAAGCCGTTCGTGGACTCCCGTTTCGTTTCTTCCCCGCCTTGCCCGGCTCATCCGCGTCAATTCACGCAACCGACTTCTACCTCCAGCAATTAGGCGCGCCATTAGGCGCAGCGCCGCACATCGCCTGCCCCCAGCGCATCCGCACCCGTCTTGCTATCCATCCGTACTCCGGCAGCGCTGCTAAAAATTGGCCGCTCCACCGTTTTGAAGCGCTCGCCAAGCTTGAACCCTTCGAGTGGTGTCAGGACCGCTTCGAAGACCTCGACGATCTCGCCGATTGGCTCGCCGGCGCTCGCCTGTTCGTTGGAAACGACTCTGGCATTACCCACCTCGCCGCCGCCGTCGGCACACCCACGCTCGCTCTTTTCGGGCCCACCGATCCCGCCGTCTGGGCGCCGCGAGGTGCGAGAGTGATCCGCGGGCAGCCCATTGAATCCATCACCCTCGAACACGTATACCGCGGCGTGATAGATTTGCTCAGATGATCCCCATAGCGTTTTCTCTTCTTCTCGGCGCTGCCACGTTGGCCTCGGCCACCGGGCCCACAATCACGATCGCCGGCACCGGCACGCCAGGATTCTCCGGCGATGGCGGCCGTGGCGACCAGAGTCAGGTGAACAATCCGTATGGCCTTGTGATCGGCCCCGATGGAGCGCTCTATCTCTGCGACATCGACAACCACGCCATTCGCCGGCTCGACATGAAGACCCGCAAGCTCACGACGGTCGCCGGCACACTCGGCAAAAAAGGCTACGCCGGCGACGGTGGCCCCGCCTTGCGCGCCGAGCTCAATCAGCCCTACGAGGTCCGGTTCGATCGCGCGGGCAACATGTTCTTCGTCGAAATGCCAAATCACGTAATCCGCCGAGTGGACCGCAAGACGGGCGTCATTACCACCGTCGCCGGCAACGGACAGCCTGGCTTCAGTGGCGACGGCGGGCCGGGCGTCAAAGCGCAAATGCGCCAGCCCCATTCGATAGCCTTTGACCCGCAAGGCCGCATGTTGATCTGCGATATCGGCAATCACCGCGTGCGCCGGCTCGATCTCAAAACGGGCATCATCGAAACCTGGCTCGGCACAGGCGAGAAGGGGGCCACGCCCGACGGCGCGCCGCTAGCGGGGACTCCTATCAACGGACCGCGAGCCATCGATCTCGACCCGCAGGGCAATCTTTACCTGGCTCTGCGCGAAGGGAACGTAGTCTACAAGGTAGACGTGGGAGCCGGCCGCTTCCAGCATCTGGCAGGGACCGGAGAGAAAGGCTACGACGGAGAAGACGGCGACGCGCGCAAGGCTAAACTGAACGGCCCGAAAGGTATTGCCTGGTCGCCGGACGGTGGCGTCTACATTGCCGACACCGAGAGCCATACGATCCGCCGCATCGATCTGAAAAGCGGCGTCATCACCACCGTCATCGGCACCGGCCAACGCGGCAACGGCCCCGATGGCGATCCGCTCCATTGCCAGACCGCGCGGCCTCACGGCATTTTCGTCGACCGCAAAGGTGTGATCTATGTCGCCGACAGCGAAGCGCATCGCGTCCGCATGCTCAAGCCGTAACGCCCAGGAATTTGCGTAATAACCCTGCCGCCAGCCGCGCGCGTGACTCTGCGTAGGCTGTCAGCCCTCTAGCCCGGCATCCAAACTCAAGACCGGGCACGCCGCAAAGGTATGCCCGGCCGTTGAAATGATGATCGCGGCGGGCCGAATCAACCAGTTGACCTGCGGCCGACCGTCCATCGAGTTGTTCCATTGACGGTTCGCCTAACCGTTTATCGGCGTCGACGAAAACAACCTCCTTGGCTTGGGCGAACTTGGCCGCCAAATCACTCGACCATTGGGCCGCGTCGTAGGTAACCACGCCGTTCCGGGTCCCCAACAGCGATAACACACGGTGCGAAACGGCTTCGTCGCCACGGAAATATTCGCCCACGGCGATCAGCATCGTCGGTTGCAATTCTAAAGGCATCACATCGGACTAAAGCACGCGGGGCGCCATTCTATTCCCGCCCGCTGAATCGTGATCGCGAGACGCGGCGGATCGTGGCGGGCAGTAAAAATGTCGTTCGCGCAGTCTCGATTTCCGCCAAAACGTCCGGTCCGCTACGCCGGAGTCTTGGTGCTCTGCTTCCGCTTCTTGCTCGGCCAGCCGGGCTTCACCGATTGCCTCGCGCGGCCAAAAGCCAAAGTATCTTCAGCCACCGTGTCGGTGATCACCGAACCCGCAGCTATGTAGCTGCCTTCGCCAATCTCCAGCGGCGCGACCAGGGTCGAATTGGAGCCAATAAAGGTGTTCGCCGCGATGCGAGTTTTATGTTTCGCCTGGCCATCGTAGTTGCAGGTGATGGTCCCGGCGCCAATGTTCGTGCCGCCGCCGATGAAAGAGTCGCCCAGATACGCCAAGTGTCCCGCCTTCGCTTTCGGGCCCATATGAGTCTTCTTCAGCTCGACGAAGTTACCGATGTGGACGCCTGCTTCGACATCGTTATCCATCCGTAGCCGCGCGAATGGGCCGATCTTGGCGCCGGAGCCCACGCGCGACGTGCCAATCAAAGTGTAGGCGTCGATGTCGACGTGATCGGCGAGACGCGTGTCGCGGAGGATCGATCCCGCCCCGATCCGGCAATCGGCTCCGATTTCAGTCGCGCCCAGAATCTGCACGAACGCTTCGACGATCGTGTCCTGCCCGATGCGCACGTCCATATCGATCGACACGGTCTCGGGCCGCTCAATCGTCACGCCCTCCAGCATCAACTCATGCGTCTTGCGAGCCCGCAGAATCGCATTGGCCTGCGCCAGTTCAACGCGCGTATTGATTCCCAACAACTCTTCGCCGTCTTCGATCACCATCGGCTCGGTCCGCAGCCCGGCGCTCGCCAACGCCTCCACCATATCGGTCAAGTAGACTTCGCCCGACGCCACATTCGGAGTGATGCCGGCAATGCGATCCCACAATGCGTCGGCCCGGAAGCAATAGATCCCTGAATTGATTTCGTCGATCGCGTCTTGCTCGGGCGTGCAGACTTTCTGTTCCACGATCGCCGCCACGTTGCCCGCCGCATCGCGCACGATTCGACCGTAGCCTTTGGGGTTCGCCACGCGCGTCGTGATCACAATTGCGGCGGCGTCGCTCGCCTGTTGCCGGCGCACCAGTTCCTTCACCGTAGACGGTTTCAACAATGGACAATCGCCGTAAAGGATCACGACCCATCCTTTGGTTGCCTTTAACATATCGCGGCACATCAGGACCGCATGGCCCGTGCCTCGCTGCTCGGTCTGTTCGGCAAAACGCACGCCATAGGCGGCCACCGCGTCGCGAACCTGCGCCGCCTGATGGCCGACCACGGTCACGATATTCTCGGGTGAAGCCACTTCTCTCGCGCCGCGAACGACGTGTTCCACCAGGCACAGTCCTCCGGCCTTGTGTAGTACTTTGGCCTTTTTCGATCTCATGCGCGTGCCAAGTCCGGCCGCCAAGATCACCACACTCACTACGGAATCGGAGGAAACGTTCATCTATGCCATTATCGGATGCCGGACGCGTCTCACAACAGGGTCCCTGGTCCTATCCAGCCGGGAACCACTAGTACCAAAAAACGATTGTGTAAGAAATCGGCCAGCGGCGGCTTCTAACCGGATGACAAGTGAATCGGGAACATCACAGCACTCAGTTCGAAGAATTGGTTTCGCGCCACGAGGCGATCCTGCGCCACGTGGTGAACGCCTTCGCCGTTGGATCGGACCGCGACGATCTGATGCAGGAGGTCTTGCTGGCGGTGTGGCAGGCTCTGCCGGCTTTCCGCGGCGACGCGCAGTTGACCACCTTTCTCTATCGCGTCTCCCACAACACTGCGATGACTTGGCGAAGAGGCAGGCAAGGCTATCTCCGGCGGGTCGAACAAATCGCCGCGGGAGGACTCTGGGGACCGGGCAATTCGGTTGATGACGCCAGAACAGAACAGCTCGAACGCGTGTATGCGGCGATCCGGGAATTTCCACCGCTCGACCGGTCGCTATTGTTGCTTTGGCTCGACGAGATCGGCTATCGCGAAATCGCCGCTATTCACGGCCTTGAAGAAAGCAACGTAGGCGTGCGCCTCAATCGGGCGCGCACGCGCTTGATGGAACAGCTAAAAGGAGAAAACAATGGACGCCGGTGAATTGAAGATTTTGTGGAGCGTGGCCGGCAATCCGCTGGCGGCCGAGCGTGCTCGCGGCTTTGCCGCCGCCGCCGAGCTGGAACTGGCGCGCCAACGGCGCAAGCGAAAAGGCCTGCTCATCTGGGCGATCTCCGCGCTCGGCGTTAGCACGCTATTCGGCGAATGGACGTCATGGCGCCAGCCCATCGGCACATCGGACGTCTGGTACGCACGCGCGATGATGGCCGCCGCCTGGATCGGCGTCTACGGGTTATGGCGAATCTTCCGCGCCGCCCCCGCCGCAGCCGTGGCGCCATCGATCCGCGATGCCATGGAGAGGCTAGTCAAAGACGCGCGTTTGAAATGCCGTGAGAGTCAAGTGTTGCTCGCGTTGTATGCCGCGATGGGCCCGCTGCTCGCTCTGGCGATCCAAGCCCTGCGCGAGTCCGGCAAGATGCGGCCTCAGGAAGCCCAGTCCGCCGCGTGGCTAGGCGGCATCGTCCTAGGAGGTTTCGCGTTGGGCTTCCTGGCCGACCTATGGTTCAAGAAGTTACCGGACAAGCGCCGCCTGGAAGCGTTACTGCGCGAGTATCAACCGAAAGAGCCGGAAGCGCGCTAACCCTTCTTCGCTTGCGGAAGCACGGCCTTTGCATCGATCCAAAAATCGACGTCGGTGCGACGAGCTTGGAGGTCGGCCTCGATGCCGCTCTTGATTTCCGCGGCGCTCATCGCGCAAAGGCGTTGCCAATTCGTGCCACCCGGTTTAGCCGAGACTCTTTCGTTCATGCCATTCCGCCCTTCAGACCGGAATGAAATCGGCGTTCGGTTTCGCAAACCTCAGTGTAGATCACGTATCCACGATCGGCTCCATTGGTTCGTCTCCGGCAAAGGGAATAGTAATACTCAGCCACCTTTTGCCCGTCGTTTCAAATGTGACGTCCCACGACATTCGCCCGCTGCCTATATCAGGCAATCTATTGGGGCCTGTTCCGCGACTGGCGATTTCACAACCGAATCCCGACAACTTGACGGCGCTGAACATGTCCGTTGGCAAGTCGTGTTGTAACCACTCCGCGAAGACCTGCGTCATTTTCGGCCGAACGGCAGCCACAATGAAATCGAAACGGTCAGGCAGGCTTAGATAAAACTGTCTGGACGCATCCAAAGGACCGGCCTCATCGCCGTCGAGTCCGATGCCAACAAGATCACCTGTCTTCGGAAATAACCATTCGCACTCCCAGTAAGACCGCTCCGGAGCACTCGGAATGAACATAAACACCAGCGTTCCGAAATCACGATCAAGCCTTCGCAACGGAAAAAACCGAAGCCGCAAGTTGTGAAGAAGCCGCACCATCTCAAGGTATCAATCAACAGCCAGCGAGGTTGCCGGTTCCTTCCTCGGGTTTCTTCGGCCCCAGGTGCCTAGCGGATGACCGTGATCTCAGACCGCGGGCTCTTCCTTTGTCCTAGGCGTCCGGTATCATCAAGGAAGCCGAAGTATGAGCCTCGAAGAAGCCATTCTCGACACCGTCCGTCGCCTTCCGCCGGCGCAACAAGAGCAAGTACTGCGATTCGCGGGCGGCCTTCAGCGGGAACCTGCGATCAGAATAGTCCCGTCCCGTGACCGGCGGCGTGAAATGAACTGGCTAAAGAACAACCGGGCCGCCTATGCGAACCAGTGGGTTGTTGTCGAGGGCGATTGCGTGATTGCAGCTAATGTGGATGGGCATAAGGCGTTTGCCGCCGCGAAAGCAAATGGCATCGACGTCCCTTTCCTCGTGCATGTGCTTCCAGAAGATTCTCTTCCGTTCATTCCGGGTTGGTAAATGCCTATCTCGATCGAGTTTGCGGCATCCTGCCACTACGTGTCCGAGGACGGCATCGAAATCCCAACCGAGCTATCCATAGGTAGCCAGAAGGTTGAGTTGATAGCCCGATTGGATACGGGAGCGGCCCACTGCATTTTCGAACGCAGATACGGGGAAGAGCTTGGCTTGGACGTCGAGTCAGGTAGGGCTCAACGATTTCGCACCATGGCAGGTTCCTTTGTGGCGTATGAGCACGAGGTCACCATCCATACCCTGGACATCGAATTCCTGACGACCGTCTTCTTCGCTCAAGACTCAGGTTTCAACCGGAATTTCCTGGGCCGCTCTGGTTGGCTTGACCGCCTACGCGTCGGAATTATCGACTACGATCGCCTCCTCCTCCTGAGTGCCTACGAGGAATAAGGATGTATCCCGCCAACGTACAGGGATCTGATCTGTGTCGAGAAAGCTCACGCACGATTGCGGCGTCACCATGGAGCCGTGTATCGGGAAAAGCGCCTTACCCCAAATAGCTAGCCGACATCGACAGCACCGTATTACGAGCGCCCATCCGCGAAGCCCGCGACTCCTGAGCCAACTCCACCGCCACCGCCGCCGTCTCCTTGGGCGAGTGCCGGATGCGATCGCCGCGCGCCAACAAATTCCGTCCCACCACGCGCAGCGCCAGCTCCGCCAGACGCGGATAATCGTTCTGCACCGGGAACACTCGTTCAGCCGCGTACCGCCGGCGGCGAGCGCCCGTAATTGGCCGAGTGTTAATCACGATCGTGTCAGCCAATGCGATAGGCGAATGCGCATGCAGCGCGGCAATATGATCCGCGGCCGAATAGTTAATCGTCTCGCCCGGTTGCCACATCAGATTGCAGAAATATGCCTTCCGCGCCGGCGAACGATGAATCGCTTCCGGAATCCCCTCGACCAGTAGATTCGGTATCACGCTCGTGTAGAGCGACCCAGGCCCCAGACAAATTAGATCCGCCTGCTCGATCGCCGTCAGCGTAGCCGGAATGGGGCGGCATCGTTTGGGCTTCAAATGGATGCGGTGAATGGCCGATTTGCTCCGGCTGATTTTCGTCTCACCCGAAATTACTTTGCCGTCGGCCATCTCCGCCTCCAGCATTACGTTGGTGTGCGTCGAAGGATAAATACGGCCGCGGCTTGCCAACACTTCCGATGAGATCGTGACGGCGCGCGCAAAGTCGCCGGTCAAGTCCGTCAAGGCCGACAGAAACAGGTTCCCGAAGCTGTGCCCTTTGAGTCCCTTCCCGCTCGAAAAACGGTACTGGAATAGCTTCGACAGCAGCGCCTCGTCTTCCGACAATGCCACCATG
This sequence comes from Acidobacteriota bacterium, assembly GCA_043755595.1. Lineage (GTDB taxonomy): Bacteria > Acidobacteriota > Terriglobia > Bryobacterales > Bryobacteraceae > VFZP01. Next base: position 50,279 of record JAYUSQ010000052.1, read on the forward strand.
CAGTTTCGGATATCGCCGGGCGGCAGCATGTCCAATTCACGGCGCAAAATGCCGGAGCTGCCGCCATCGTCGGTGACCGTGACGACCGCCGTCACTTCCACATGAGGGAACCGCGCCGGCGGATGCTGAGAGGCCAGCGGTCCCGGATGCGGGACATATTCTTTGAGACCGCGCAGCAGCGTCGACAAGCCCGTACCGCCGCCAATGGCGACAATCCGGAGCGGTCCATGGGCTGGCGGAGGAAGTGGCTTAGCCAGCGGCGTTCCTCTCCCCATTCAAAATTTCGCGAATCGCGCCGTGTTGCGCAATCGCGTGGAAGTCGGCGTCGTTGAGCGCGGCTATCCGATTCGCAGGTTGCAGTTCAATTGCCCGCCGAAGGTGTTTCGCCGCTGCCGTCATGTCGCCCCGATGCCCTTCGCACAAAGCGAGGGAATAGTGATAGTGATCGGTATCGGGTTTTCGTTGCAGCGCCTGTTCCAGGGCGGTCGCCGCGCCGTGATAGTCGCCGCGATTCAGCAACGACACCCCCAGCGTGTAAAGATCTTCAGGCGTCTTCACGTCCGCCGTCCCGGCTCCCATACGCCGTTCGCACATGCGCACATACATTTGCGCCGAATGAGCCAGTTCTACCGCAGGGCCATGCGCGGCCACGGCAAACAGAGTCTTCGCCCGGCCAAAGTCTTTCGTGTGAAACGCGGCGGTGGCCTTTTCAAAAGCGCCAGACTGCTCTACTAGGTCGATGGATTTCGAAGGATTCGTTTCTTGCTTCAAGGGCGTTTCTATCTGATAAACGAACGAACTGGTTCTCGGGTCTGCCACTTCAAAAATGGAGAGCCCGGCGGAGCCTCCGCAGGGTTCAAGCGTCGTTCTTCCATCCTACAACGCCGGACCCGCCCGTAGGAAGGACCAGTGAAGAGTACTAGAGTACGGTCTATTTAACGGGCTCGTTCTGCCAGTCTCCCTTAATAATCGACGCGCGAATTTCAGCTGGCTTCTTCCCGGCTTTGTGCAATCTGTAAGTAAGGAGAACCTCCTTAAGACAGATCATTCAACCAGCCGAGTGGCTGTCGCGATGACACGCCAGCAACCCCTTGTGCCCCATTTTGTCGCAGTAGCAATAACAAGGCTGCTGTGCGAGCACGCCCGGAATTTCGCGCGCCGCCTGATAGGCGCGGCGAACGGCGGGATCTTTGAAGAGTGCCGGGTCTAACGTCGCGGGAAACGGCTTGGCTTCCGCTTCGGTCTTGTTGTATTCGGGTACCCGCTGCTGTTCCCCTTGAAACGCAAAATAAGCGGGCGCGGCAAGCAACAACGGCAATGCCACGGCGGCGATCCGAGTGAGCCTCATTTCTCTATCTTACTTCCTTCCGGCGAAAGATCGCCATGTACTGACGGTCGGGCGTGAAGTTGCCGCTCTTGATCAGTTGAAAACCGTTCGCTTCCAGTTCGCTAATCAACTCGCGCTCGTCCAGCCGGATGTGCTTGGGATCGCGGAATCCCTGCTTGTAAAAGTCGACGATAAACAGGCGTCCATCCTTCTTCAAACCCTTGGCGACGCTCGCCAGCATCTCGGCCGGGTAGTCGAAATGATGGTACACGTCCAGAATCAACACGGCATCGACCGAATTGGCAGGCAGTTGTGCGTCGCGCTCATTGCCGTGAATGAAGGTGACGTTTGCGAGCCCTTTTTCAGCAGCGCGGGTTTTCGCTTTCGTCAGAAAATCGGGAAAGATGTCTTCGGCGAAAAGTTTCCCCGTCGGCCCGACAGCGTCGTGCAGAAAAGGCAGCATGTAGCCAACGCCAGTGCCGATGTCGGCAACGGCCAGGCCCTTTTCCAGTCCCATCGCCTGCACCAGTTCCTTAGGCTTCTGGTTTTGTTCGCGGTCATGCGCGTCCAGCGTGCCGGCCACGCGCGTCCGGCCTTCCACCGTTTTGTAACCCGAGTTTGCGTAGTCTGCAACCTGCGCGGCCGCGATGCCGGCGGCTGCCATCAGGACAATGGAACTGCGAAGAATCATAGCGAGGTCTCCATCGGAAGAGCCAAGGGCGGCTCGGTTAGAAAATCCAATCCGGCCATCTGTGTCACGGCTTCGCGAACCGCCGACTCCGGTGTCGGTTCCAGTGTGATCACGAACGGCAGACTTTGTTTGGAATCGGTAGGCAGTTGCAGCACCGCGTCGAGGCTGATGTTTTTCTCCGCGAGGATCGACGAAAGAGCCGCGATGATGCCTGGGCGATCTTTCACGCGGAATCGCAGGTACCAGGCGCGCCGTTGCGCGGTGATCGGAATCTGCACATACTCTCGTAGTTGGGCGTGCGCGAACGGGGACACGCGGCCCGGGCTGCCGCTCCGGATCTCCCGCGCCACGCGCATCAGGTCGCTCACCACTGCCACCCCGGTCGGATGCGCGCCCGCCCCTCGCCCGTAGTAGAACGTATCGGCGCCATACTTGCCGCGTATCCACACTGCGTTATAGGCCCCGTGAACACTGGCCAGAATCGTACTCGTGGGGATCAGTGCCGGCCGGACTGAGAGCAGTAATCCGTCGTCGGTCGATCGAGCGGCGCAGACCAGCCGGATCGTATGCCCTAAGCGGTGCGCGTATTGAAAGTCGATCGGTTCCAGCCGTCGAATGCCTTCGGTGTAGATGTCGCCGGCGGTGATCTTCTGGCCAAAGGCGAGCGCGGCGAGGATGGCCAGTTTGCTCCGCGCGTCGATCCCATCGACGTCGGCGCTCGGATCGGCCTCCGCATACCCGAGGCGTTGCGCTTCGGCCAGCACGGATTCAAATGCCGTGCCGTTGCGCTCAATCTCGGTCAGGATGTAGTTGCTGGTGCCGTTCAGGATTCCATACAGCGCCATGACGCGGTCGCCCGCAATGCCCTCGCGCAGCACCGCGTGGATCGGGATCCCGCCCGCCACGCTCGCTTCCATCGCCAAATTCATGCCCGCCTGAATCGCGCGTTCCCAAAGCTCGGGCCCGCGCCGCGCCATCAACTCTTTGTTGGCCGTAACCACCGACTTGCCGTTGGCGATCGCGCTCTCCACGATCTCCGCTGCGACGCCAACGCCGCCCACCAGTTCAGCCACGATGTCGATTTCCGGATCCGAAACCACCTCGCGCCAGTCCGTCGTGCGCCGGGCCGAGCCCAGTCCTTCCGGCAGTTGTTTGCCATTCACCGACGGGCTGCAAACAGCCTTCACCACCAGTCGGAATCCAAGTTTGTGGGCGATCGGCTCCGCGTTTTCGGTCAGAATCGCTAGCGTTCCAGAGCCCACGTTTCCCAACCCGATGACGCCCACGTTGACGTCTTTCATAAACGGCTATGATAGCAAGCGAACATGCCGAGACCACCGATTTCACTAGCCATCGGCCTCGCCGCGGCCGTGTTGGTTCTTGCGCTCGCCTCCGGCCAACGGCCACCCGGCGGCGACATGGAGCCGAACGACGCCGCGCGGCTGAAGCGTAAGCAGATCGAGGAGATTCTGAAATCGGACCGCGAGAAATCCATCGAAGACGCCGCCCAAATGATGAAGCTCTCCGAAGAACTCAAGGCCGAACTGGAGAAGAACGACAAGAGCGTGCTGTCGGTCTCCGCTCTGCGCAAGGCCGAGGAGATCGAAAGATTGGCGAAGCGAATCCGCGGCCGTTTGCGCCGTTTCTAGAGCCGTGCCCGGCGCTCGTGATACCATCGGTTTTCTCGGTCCCATGCCTGCAACACGCGAAAAATCTCAGTTGATGAGCGCCAGCGAAATCGACCGGACTCTGATCCGGCTGGCCCACGAAATCCTGGAGAAAACAGCCGACCTCGATCGCCTCGCCTTTATCGGCATCCGCCGTCGCGGTGTGCCCATGGCCCAGCGTCTGGCCGCCAAAATCGAAGCGCTTGAGCGGCGTAAGATCCCGGTCGGTATCCTTGACATTAACCTCTACCGCGACGATCTTACGACGGTCTCTCATCAACCGGTCGTGAACGCGACCGAGATATCGTTCCCCGTCAAGGGCAAAGACATCATTCTGATGGACGACGTGCTCTATACCGGGCGCACGATTCGCGCGGCGCTCGACGCGCTCTTCGATCACGGCCGTCCGTCGCGCGTGCAGTTGCTCGTGCTGATCGATCGCGGGCATCGCGAACTGCCAATCGAGGCGCGCTATATCGGCCGCACGGTGCAAACGTCGGATTCGGAAATCATCGAAGTGAAGTTCAACGAAATCGACGGCCAGGAAAAAGTGCTGTTGGTGGAACTGGTGAGCGACTGACGTGAGTGGAGGCCTGCTCGGCATAGAAGAACTCAGCCGTGAAGACATTCACGCGATTCTTGAACGCGCCAAGGATTTCCAACAGCGGCAAAACGAAGCGGTGAAGAAGTTCGACCTGCTGAAGGGGAAGATGATCGTGAATCTCTTCTTCGAATCGTCCACGCGCACGCGCACCAGTTTTGAGATCGCCGCCAAACGGTTGGGCGCCGACGCGGTTTCGATCACGGCCAGCGGGTCAAGCGTATCCAAGGGTGAGTCGCTTGTCGATACGCTGAATACCCTCGGAGCGATGCGCCCGAACGCGATCGTCATGCGCCACGCGGCTTCGGGAGCGCCCCATTTCCTGTCGCGCCACCTGCCGACGCCGATCATTAACGCAGGCGACGGCACGCACGAGCATCCCACCCAGGCGCTGCTGGATGCGCGCACAATTCTCGATCACCGGACGACGCTAGAGGGACTAAAGGTCGCCATCATCGGCGATATCGCCCATTCGCGCGTAGCCCGTTCCAATATGTATCTGCTTTCGAAGTTCGGAGCGAGCGTGGTGTTATGCGGCCCGCCCACGCTGCTGCCGCGCGAGTTGGGATCGCTCACGACCGGCGTCACTCTCACTTACAACATGCGCGAGGCCATCGAAGGCGCCGACGTCATCATGATGTTGCGCGTACAGTTGGAACGTCAGCACGAAACGCCTTTCCCGCCGAACGAATATTTTCCTTTCTATGGCTTGCGGCTGGATCACATCGGCATGGCGAATCCGAACGTGCTGGTCATGCATCCGGGCCCGATCAACCGGGGCCGCGAGTTGTCGAGCGAAGTGGCCGATTCGCGGCAGTCGGTAATTCTCAATCAGGTGGTAAACGGCGTCGCCGTCCGCATGGCCGTACTTGAAAAGGTGTTGAACGAATCATGAAATCGCTGCTCGTCAGGAACGGACGCCTGATGGATCCCGCCACGGGCCGCGACGAAATCGCCGACCTGCTGATTTTCGATGGGGCGATCGCCGGCGTGGGAAAGAATCTCGATGAACTGCCTGGCGCGATCCCGACATTCGACGCTACCGGCCTGATCGTCGCTCCCGGCTTCATCGACATGCACGTGCATTTGCGCGAACCGGGTTTCGAATATGCCGAAACGATCGAAACGGGTGGACGCGCCGCGGCGGCCGGCGGATTTACGACGATCTGCTGCATGCCCAATACGTCGCCGGTGAACGACAACGCGACCGTCACCAGCTACATCGTCGAACGCGCGCGCCGTCTGTCTCCGGTCAACGTGCTTCCGATTGGCGCCATCACCAAAGGCAGCGCGGGCGAGGAATTGGCTTCCATCGGCGCGATGAAACAGGCCGGGATCGTGGCGATCTCAGACGACGGCCGCCCCGTGATGAACTCGCGAGTCATGCGGCGCGCTATGGAGTTGGCTGCCGGTTGGAACATCCCGGTCATCGATCACTGCGAGGATCTCAACTTGAGCGCCGGCGGCGACATGCATGAGGGCTTGACCTCGGTGCGGCGCGGCTTGCGAGGCATTCCATCGGCGTCTGAAGATGTTATGGTGGCGCGCGATATTCTGCTGGCCGAAGTTACTGGCGCGCGTTACCACGTGGCTCATATTTCGACGACGAATGCCGTGGGTATGGTTGCTTATGCGCGCGCGAAGGGCTTGGCGGTAAGTTGCGAAGTGACGCCGCATCATTTTGCGTTGGCCGACGAAGACACTGGGCCGTTCGATAGCAACTACAAGATGCGCCCGCCCCTGCGCGGCCGCCGCGATCTGGGGACGGTGATCGACGGGCTTGTCGATGGCACTATCGAAGTAATTGCGACTGACCACGCTCCGCACGCCGGCAGCGAAAAAATGCAGGAGTTCGAACGATGCCCGTTCGGCATCACCGGACTCGAAACGGCCCTCGGCCTGTCGCTCGATCTGCTGGTGCACTCCGGCCGTATTTCCCTGATGAAGCTGATCTCGTTATTCACCACCGGACCCGCCCGCGTGTTGAACCTGGACCTTGGCCGGCTGGCCCCCGGGCTACCCGGCGACATAACGATTTTCGATCCTGAACTCGCTTGGACCTACGACGTGAACGCCACGTTCTCCAAAAGCAAAAATTCGCCTTTCCACGAGCGCGCTTTCCAGGGCGGCCCGGTCGCCACCATCGTGGCCGGAACCATAGTCTGGTCTCGCCGCTAACGCCATTTCCCGAAGCTCGCGGGAAACCGGCTAGACTGAGTGTGCTGTGTTTCCATTAATCCTCATTCTGATCCTGCTCGCGCTGTCCCGCTCTATCGCCGCGCTCGCAATTGACTACGAGTGGTGGAAAGAGATCGGCCAAGTCGAGACTTGGCTCAATCTCGCGATCTATGGGACCGCGCCGGTTATGACAGCGGCCGTCGCGGCGGGCATCCTGCTTTGGGTGGCCATGGCGCGTGGCCTGAAGTCGGCGGGTGAAGGTTTCGGTTCGATGCCCCGCTTGATTCGCCTCGCGACCGTCGGGGCGTTGATCGCGGGTTTCTTCATCGCCTCCAGCACCATCGAAAACTGGGACGTGGTTCGTTTCATCGCAGGTCGCAGCGGAGGGGGCGTGGAAGCTGCCAGCGTGTGGCGCGATCCGATTTTCGGACGGCCGCTGGGGTTTTACCTATTCGAGCTCCCGTTTTATCGGTCTATACTGAGCTTCGTGATGGTCTCGCTCGTGGCGGCGGGCGTAGTTTTTTTCCTCAGTTCGCGCATCAATGCCATCCTGACGCAGGTGGCGCCGCTACGCGCTGGTGGCGAAATCGATCTGTCTAAACTCAGAATCGGGGCGGGCCTTGAATCCTTGTTTGTGCGCGGCGCGGCAGCGCTGCTCCTCATCGTCCTCGCCGCGCGTGTCTATTTGAGCCGCTTTTCGCTTCTGTTCTCCGATCATGGCTTCATGACCGGCGTCGATTACGTCGACCAGAATATCCGCATTCCGCTGCAGTGGGTCTCGCTTGCCGCCTGCCTGGTGTCGTCGGTCTTTGTGTTGCGAGGGCATTGGCGGATTCTGCTGCTCCTGCCCGCCGTCCGAGTCTTGGAAGTCGCCGTGCCGATGGCGACTCAAGCGTTGTATGTTCGTCCGAACGAAATCAACCTCCAAAGGCCGTACATCGCCAATCACATCGAAGCCACCCGCAGCGCTTTCGGTTTCAGTGGCCGGTTGAAGGAAACCGAGTATGCCGCCAAACTCGAAGCCCGGGTCGATCCGACCAAGCACCAGGCCCAACTCGACAACGTGCGCCTTTGGGACTGGCAAGCTTTCCACGACACTGTGACCCAGATCCAGGCGCTCCGTCCTTACTACGTGTTCAACGATTCCGACGTCGATCGCTACATGATTGACGGCAAACTTCGCCAGGTGATGGTGACCCCGCGCGAACTCGACATCGATCAACTCCCTGACGCTCGCAGCCGTTGGATCAATCCGCATTTCATCTATACCCATGGCTATGGCGTCGTCGTCGCGGAGGCAAATCGCATCGCACAGGATGGCTTGCCGCGCCTTTTGGTCAAGGATGCGCCGCCGAAGACCGAAACCGCGAGCCTGAAATTGACGCAGCCTGAAATTTACTATGGCGAGAAAGTTCATGAGCCGGTCTTTGTTCGCACCGGTCAGAAAGAGTTTAGTTATCCAGCGGGCAATGACAGCGTCTTCACCCGCTACGGCGGTTCCGGCGGGTTCCCAATCAATTCAGTTGGTCTCCGATTGGCCGCCGCCGTGCGCGATGCCGACCCCAACGTGCTCCTCACCAGCGTCTTCACTCCCGATAGCCGCATGATGATTCACCGCAACGTGCTCGACCGCTTGCACGAGGTGGCCGGGTTCCTGCATTGGGATACCGATCCGTATTTGGTTGTGACCGCCGCCGGCCGCTTGGTTTGGACCGTCGATGGTTATTCGATCTCCGACGCTCATCCTTATTCCGCGCATATTCAGTTGGATGGCGAAAAGTGCAACTACATGCGCAATTCCGTCAAGGCGACCGTGGACGCTTACAACGGCACGATTCATCTGTACGTCTTCGATCCGGCCGACCCGTTGATTGCCGCCTATCAACGTCTGTTTCCAGGGCTCTTTGAGCCGGCCAAAGCGATGCCCGCGGACTTGCGTCAACACGTCCGCTATCCCGAGCAGTTCTTCCGCGTGCAGGCCGAGATCTATCGGCTCTACCACATGCGCGATCCGCAGGCCTTCTATAACAAGGAGGACGTCTGGGACATCCCGCAGAATGTGAATGGGCGAAAAATCCAGGATCGCGACTTCAAGCCCACTTATCTGGTGGCCGCGCTCCCTGGGCAGGAGACGCCCGAGTTTGTACTGATGATGCCGTTCACGCCGCGAGGCAAGGATAATCTGATTGGCACCATGATTGCCCGCTGCGACGGGGAGCATTTGGGTGAAGTGGAAGTTTTGCAGCTTTCAAAGCAAGCTCTCATTTTCGGCCCCAGGCAAATGGACGCGAGGATCGATCAGGATCCCGACATCTCCAAAGATCTATCGTTGTGGAACCAGAAGGGCTCCGAAGTGATTCGCGGGCAGATGATGGTGTTGCCGGTGGGCGATACGTTCCTGTATGTGGAGCCCATCTACATCCAGTCTTCAGGTGCACGTATGCCACAATTGCAGAAGGTCGTAATTGGTGCGGGGAATGAGTTGATCTACCGGAACACCTATGAGGAAGCGATCGCGGCTTTGGCCAGGCTGTCTGGTTCGACCGGCGGTGGAGGAGGCGCAATAGTTGCCGATCAGCCCAAGTCAGGTGCGACCGCAGCCGCCACCGGAGCGACAGCTCCCCCGGCGAGCCCTTCAGGTAACAGCGATATCGATCGCCGCGTTAACGAGATCCGCGATCGGCTGCGCCGCTACCGTGAGCTGTGGTCTCAAGGTAAGTATTCCGAAGCCGGCCGTGAGTTGGAGCAAATCGAACAAATCGTGGGCCGCCAGCGGTAGAGGCGGCCACAACCTGCGCTGTTTATCCGTTCACGACTTTCTTACGTGTCGCGGCAAACTCCAAGCCCGACGGCTTTCGGTTTCGCTTCGTCTGATACATTCGTTCGCGTGCCGAGGCGACAGCCTCTGCCAGAGTTTCGTTGGTGACCTCAAGGCCTCCCCAGCTAAACATTACCGATAGGTTGCCGAGCGACCTCAGTTGGAAGTCCCAGAGCTTCTCGGAGACCTGGAAGAGTCGGCGTTGGGCCGACGACCCTCGTTCACCAGGGTAAATCAGGATGTATTCGTCGTCCTGAAACCGGCAAGCAAAGTCCTGAGGACGAAGCATCGACAGAACCATTTTGTTGAGTGCGGCGACCGAGTCGGCGCCGGACGTTAACTTGTCGCGAAGCGTGTCGTAATCGTTCAATCCTATAGCTACAACGACTCCACTATAGGGTGTCTGGTTTTCGAGCAACAGGCCGAGGACGCCGGGCTCGTGCAGGCCCGGCGGAATTTCCAATTTTGCTTCGGTCAAGCCTTCTGCCCCAGAATTGCCGCGCGAATGGATCGCCGACTTGCTCTCACCCGTCGCCTTCTGGAGCGCCACCACGTCCATCACCGGCTGGCTAGCCTCGGCGGGACGGCGTTCGGCCGGCGTCATTGTCGATACGTGATCGACCACGATTGACGGCGCGGCGGTCAAGGCGGCCGGCGCCTGTATCTCAGCAGTATCCAATTCACCGACCGGCGTTACCTCGACCGGCTGAATTCGTGTACGAACGGCCGGTAAAGGTTCAACGGGCTTAGTGACTTCCGCCACTTCGGCCAACCGGGTCTGTGCCACGGCAATCGGTTCGGAAGTCCCGATCGCGGCCACGACTCCGGGCAACCGGATCGCTTGCGATGTCGGTAGCACTATTGCCACCGGATTAAGTTCGGCAACAGCGGGAGCGGCGGGCACGGCCGAACCGGTTTCGATTGGGGCTGAATCCTTTTCAGATTCAGATTCAGATTCAGATAACGAGGATGCCTCAACCACTTTCGATGTGTCGGTCAAACCGGCGTCCGGAAAAATCGATGGAAGCGACGACGAAATTGCCGACGCCCCCGGTCTGACCACAATCGGAGTCAGGTCGGCCGGCACGGGCGGTGAACTCTGTTCCCTAGGCTTAGCCTTGGAATAGGGAAACGCCCATTCAGTGGCTACCGGGGTTTGGGACATTGGCGGGGGAGCCGATTCACCCTGAGCGACTGCGATTACCACAGGTTCAGGCTGCACGGCCACTACTTCAGGCTGCTGCACTGCGGCTGCGGCTGCGTCGACCGAAGCCGTCTCTGTCACTGGCGCAAGCGCGGCGGCAATCTCGCTCGGCAACTCTGCAGGCTTAGGCGGAACCAAAGTCTTACTGTAAACAAGCGTTTGCTCTTCTTCGACCGCAATCACAGGGGCGGCCGTGTGAGGGACCACCGCCGGACGAGGTTGTTGCTCCAGTTTGGGGAGCTCGGTCACCTTGGGGCGACGCGCCGCCACCTCTACTGGCTCAACAACGGCCGCCGCAGCGGGCGTCAATGGCGCCTTCGGAGCCACAACAGGCTCCTCTATTCTCCGGTGCGAGGCCTCGTGGCGCGACCGAATCCTGGCTGCCCGGCCCGCCAGTTGCTCCAGTTCTTCCTTAGTAGCCCACGACTGATGCTTGGCCGCAGCCTTGAACTCGTCATATCGATGCCGTCTTTGAGGATTCCGATCTTCCTCGGACACGTCCTCTGCAACAGCCGCCCCGGTCAGATTTTCAAGGTCTGGACCATTCTCGCCGCCGCTTCTAGCGGTCGCAGCCGCACCAGCAACAGGACTTGCCGTCGCCGTAGCGGGCGCCGATTGTGTACTGCCCGGGTTCCGTATCATTTCCGCCAGGCTCTGCAGCCAGGCAATCGGGTGCGCCAGGGGTTGAAACAGCCCCATACGTTCCCGCTCATCTTGCCGCACGCGCAGTTCGATATTTCGTTCTCTTAGTTGTTCGTTATTTCCCTTCAGGAAGTCGCAAACCAATGCGACAAAGGCGCTGCCCAGCACCAGAAAAAGGGCGACGAAAATTTGTAGTTCCAACGATCCGAGTTGCATTGCTCGACCCTATTCTAATCGTCGGCTTGACCTAACCAAAATAGGGCGCGTGAGAGAAAAGTCTCAGGTGAACGACCGTTTCCCCGACCCAAAACAGCGGTCAATTAAGGTAATAGCATTAGGCCACTGCCCGGGTAAGGCCCAAGTCCTAAGCTACCCGCCCCAAAAATCTACCGTCGCTCAGTCGCTACTGCGATCCAGGCAGCCCTCGCCCAGGCATAGGCACACCCTGGCGAGACGGCGGCGAAGCCGGCTGCACCGGCGCCAACCGGATATTCCGCTGCCCGCCGCCGCCTCCGAGCCCAGGCCCACTAAAATCCAACTCCGCCGCATCGAAACTCAACGTCCGGTCCAGCACCATCTCGAGCGTGCTCCCGCGCGCCAGCACCGCCTCCGGCCCCCGGCTCGCCAGCACGCCGACCAGCCCCGCCGCCGCCCCCGCCGCCGCGCCGATCCCCACTCCCAGCCCCGTCCGCCCCGCGACGCTCCCGGCAATTGCGCCCACGCTCGTCCCCGCCCCGGCCGCCTCGCCCACCGTCCGCGCATCGCCACCCTTATTAGAGTCGCCCGTAATCGTGCCTTCCTTGCGGTCCAGCTTTTCATTCGCCTGCCCGTCCAACCCGCCGATCCGCGCCCGGAAATCGCGCGTCACCCCATTCGGCAGCGTCAGCGAGTCGAACCGTATGAACAGCTCCGCCTTGCCCTTCACCCGCCCCGGCCGTTTCACCTGCGTCACCGTACCGGCCACATAGCTCCCCACCGGAATAATCACGCGCCCGTTCTGCAGGATCGGGAAAGCGGTCTCCATATAGACCCGGTCGCCTTCAACCGCCTGCTTCGTACTGACGCTGTTGATCAGACTCAGAGGAATCCGCGTGCCCTCGGTCAGGTCGAAGGACAAGCCGAAAACAGGGACGACCGCGACGCCCAAGCCGATGGCAAGAAAAACACCAACCATTAATGTCGTTTTCACGAGGCACTTACTCCAGAACTCGATTGTAACCCTTGCCGCCAAGGGATGGGCGAACGCACCTAAATGGATCGACGCACGGCCAACCCAACTCGTTGCCTGCCGGTTCGAAAGAAATCGCTCACCCCGGCGATAGAGGCGTTCTCGCCAATGAAGCGCTTTGGAACCCGGCCATCATTGGCTAAATCCTTCTCCACTACCCAGCATGACTTCCAAATCCTGTGCTCCGTGAACAACGCGAATAGTCTCAAGGGGCTTGGCGCCGGGGTCATAGGAATCGATCCGCCAAAACTTGACCGGCCGGTGAGATCCTCTCGCACATGCCCGATTCCTGGTTCTGCACTAAGTAGCGAAATACCGCTGCGAATCTCACTCATCACCCTACGCGCGATGCGGACGCCCACCCTCTCAACAAGGTAATGCCGAATATCGTCAAGGTCTCGCTCCGCTGGACGCGAAAGGCGATAACGCTTCATTTCCGGGCTGAGTGCTCCATGAGTTCAAGCGCTTTGTCGATGCGGTCAAAGACATCTTCGCCGTCTACGAACTCGCCGCGCTTGGCCGCATGCCATCCTTCTTCGATCTGATTGCGGATTTCGTCCTGGCGAAGGGCGAAGACTTCGTTGCGCTGCTCCAGCAGGCGCGGGGCCTCGCGAACAACCTCGCTGGCCGAGGTGTAGCGCCCGGACTCTACGCGCCCATCCACGCCGGATGGCCAACCCTGTCAAACTTGGCCGGAAACCCTGAGTTTATGCCAAGAACCCATTGCACGATTGCTACTGTTGATGTTCCGCGCATGTGCTATACCGCTTCATCGACAACTCAAAGAAAACGCCCTCCGCCTTTTGCAGCGCGCCGCCAGAATGCTCGACAAGTTCCCTACCGAAGGGCTGCCTTTCGGCCCGAGCATCCGCATCAGGCTCTTGGCCGGGATGTGGGTCTGCTTCTCCAAATCTTAAAACCCGACCGTCGCGTTAACGTAAGCGCGAAACTACCGCCTTGCCCGTGTCGAGATCGCCGTTCGGGATGCACTCAACGGCTTCGCGCAAGAGAGCTTGGCGGAACTTAGTTTAGGATTGCCTTGCGCCCCAACCGTTTCTTTGAAAATCGTAAGTAAGGGGCACTACCGGTTCTTCTCTTTTTTACGTCTTTTGCAATCGGCCCAGCATTCCTTCGCTGATTTGATGTCATGCCGCTGCCGCTTCTTAGTGCCGCCGCCAATCGGGATCGCCAGACGCTCGCCGTCTTTGCCAAAGTAAATGAGGCAACCAGGTCCAAACTCAATCTTGTATTCAAAAACGCCGGCCCCGACACCCTTGACTTGAGAGAAATTGCCCTTCTCCATGCGGGCCAGCCCCTCTGTGCCAACATCATGTGAGACACTTCTTTTCTCTAATTACTGTGCAGGGCGAGAAAGATTCTCTTCATGAACAATCACTTG
>JAYUSQ010000053.1:0-2678 GCA_043755595.1 Acidobacteriota bacterium
CGGCGCCTATCGCGATCTCCACCGCCATCGCCGCTGTCACCAGTATCGTCAGGCGTATTCCGGCGGGCTCGGCTACTCTACGCCGAAGGCGATTCACGAGGCGGGGCTGGCCTCGCAATATGACGCGGCGATGGAGGCGGGGCAAGCCGCTATGGCGAGTCTGCCCGCGCCGGGCTCGCACTATCTGCTGCCCTTTGGCGCGCGTTCGCGTTTCCTTTTCAAGATGGACTTCGCCGAAGCCGAGTATATTTCGCGTCTGCGCTCCGGGGTGAAGGGGCACTTCTCCTATCGCGAAATCGCGTGGCAGATGAAGGTGAAGATGGAGGATCTGGAACCGGCGCTCGGGAAGCTGATCGACGCAACGCCGCCTTGGATTGAGGACCCGTTGACGCGGTAAGTGTCATTTGACTCGCAGATCTGATTCTATTATGGCCCCGCTGGCACGCCTCCGGCCTTCAGCACCGCCACCTGCTCAGCGCTGAATGGTGCGTCAAACAGAGCGGCATCGTGGTGAAACACGCGGATTAAATCAGCGATATAGTGAATCCGCTCCGGTAAGACCAGTTCCCCGAAAGTCGGTATGATTGCATGAACATGAACGGTTGGCGACGTTTGACCTTGCAGAGCGCTGCCTTCGGCGCTGGAGCGGCGATAGCACTGGCCGCATTGTTTTTTGCCTTCTCCTCGTACAGAGACAGACCCCACCCGGACGAGCCCTTCGACAAGGTGGCCCTTAAAGCTCGGTACCACGAACTGACCGTTAGCGCTGGCGATAGCATCGCACTTCACTTCACCTATGTCATCGAGAATACGACCGACTTCGATTATTCACTCAAGCCGACCGATGATTTTACAGTATTGACCGCGCTTCCGAATGATAAGGGCTTGGGCGGCGAGCCGATCAGTCTATTTAAGGCGGCTTACATTCCCGCCAAGCACAAAGTCGCCGTCACCTTCGATCAATTCTACGACTATGAGCAGTACGGTCTAAATAAGCAGGGAATGCAGAACGATGACGAGTTATCGGCCTTCCTGAATAGGCGCCTGTCGGATAAGGCTGGATTCGTCCTGATCGACAAGCGAAAGCGCTACGAGGTGATCTTTCCTAGTGGATGGGAGGACGCTGGGAAAGTGAAGAAGGAGGGCCGAGGCAAATCTAGTCACTAAATTCAAGGCTAAGGTAGGATATCTTTGAACCGGGTTCGGTTTCATTTGGCTGTGTCTCCTGCCGAAGTTCAGGCGGGGAACTCCGATTTCGGTTCGGTAGCAACGTAGTGCCCACGCCTTATGACTCATCATGATCTGGCACAAGAGTGGTTATGCAACATCTGAAAGAGATTCCTATGGATCTGTTAGAACCCATCCGTCTGGACGTTTTTGACAGCATGGTGAGATTAGGTCGCAGCCATGCTGGAGAGTTACTGGTGGAGGGGGAACGGGACGAAATTGTCGGCGTCCTCAGCAATTACATTCGAGACGAACTCCTCTTGCGAGCCCATAGCTTGGCTGACCAACTCCGTACCGCCCGCCGAATACAACGGGAGTTTCGTGGAAAGATCATCGACCTTGAGGCCATCGTTCAGGCTATAAGGGCAGATTGGGTTTACCTCCTTAAAGCCAACCTGATGCCGGATCCGAATATCGCCCAACGCAGGGCAGGCGTGTATCACCGATTTGCAAACGTTGCAGTGAACGTTTACTCTGGCAAGCAATGTGGGATTGGGGATTGTTACAGCCTGGGAGACAAACGGTTCTTGACCATAGAGCAGCGACGGACTCCTTTTCGGCAATGGAAAATTGGGTGGGATAAGATCAGAAGGATTGAGATCATTTATCACAGTGTCCCGAGAACGCTCAAATCGAGACTCGGCCTCAATGAACAGTCAGAGGAATTATGATGTCGCTCTCACTGGGCAGTTTGAAGAATAGCGTGGAGTCTCCGCCTGCGTGATCAGGGCATCAGTGGTAGTAGAACATATTCCCACCGAACCCCTGCGGCATCACCAGATTCACGATGCTCTTCCTGAGCGCATTCCAGGCCATGGGCGGGATCGAGAGAACCGGCGCGCACGTTCGATGTCGCACGGTATTTTCTCCCGTTCGGTATTCCCACAGGCGTCGGCCAAGTGGTCAGTATTCGGACCTTGAACGCCAGATCCGCCGGATGAAAGTGTCGGAGTACGCCGAGATCCGCTCGCTAGCCCGCTAGCCGCTGAGATGGCGGAGGCGTGCGCCGCGCCGCCCGATTGCGCATGGGACGCGGCGTCTGCGCAACCGGTCGCGCCGACGCTTGCGAAGTATGTGAATGACGACGAGCACCTGCGTCAATCGCGCGAGGATCTACGGCTGTGGGCCGCGCAGAATTTGCCAGCGCCGGAGGCGGGGCTTGCTGTGGAGTCCGTGGATTTGTTGAAGCCGGCCGATACGACGTGGGATATCGCGGCGACGCTTCTTTATCCCGTCACCAATCGCCCGTATCGTGAGCTATACGCGCTGGTGAGCGGGTGGTCCGCCGCGCGTCGCATGGAAGTGATTGACGTGGCGCTGCGCTCCCGCACGCGGCACGATGAGTTACTGCGTGAGTTCCGCGGCGGCCTCTACGTCTACGACATCGTGATGGACATCGGCGCCTATCGCGATCTCCACCGCCATCGCCGCTGTCACCAGTATCGTCAGGC
>JAYUSQ010000054.1:0-2664 GCA_043755595.1 Acidobacteriota bacterium
ATTCCGCGTCCGACCCCCGACTTCTTGACGCACTCCGTGAGGCTTGCCGCCTGGCTAATTTCGCCGACCAGCGAGCGAAGCACGGGCCGCGAAGAATCGTGGAAGTCCATGCCTGCGAGGGCTTGAAAGCCGAGGTCAAGAACTTTCGTCGAGAGCCGGTAGTGCTTGGCCGCATCAATCTGCCGCAGGTAGCCGAGCATGACGAGTGTCTTCACAAGCCGATACGCGGTGCCTGGGTCGAGGCCGGCACGGCGGGCAATTTCCGACAGGTTTTGCTCTGGATCCTGGACCGTGAAGGCTTCCAGCACCCGCAGTCCCTTGGCGAGAGAAAGCACGGTGCTCTTGGCGCTGACAGCGGATTCCAGACCGGCGGCGCGAATTGGCAAAGACTTACGGAGAGAACTCATAACTTTCGGATTCCGAAACTATCGACGCTCTGCATCCATACCGTATCACGCTTTTTTTTAAACAGGTCAATAAAAATATATCCAGAGCCGTTGCCGCTGGAAAAGCGATCTGATACTATCCATCCTGCCGAGGAGAACACATGTTTCGCTATCCGAAAAGCCTGCCTGTTATTGCCTTGCTGTTCACGGTGTCCGCGCTTCGCGCTCAGGTCACGACCGCCACGTTTTACGGCATCGTCACTGACCCTTCGGGTGCGGTGATCGCCGGGGCTGAAGTTGCCCTGACCAATGAGGGAACCCAGGGGGCCCTCAAGCAAACTACGGATAGCTCCGGTGAGTTTGTCTTCAATTTCGTGCCCGCGGGCGTCTACACGCTGCGCATCCAGGTGAACGGTTTTAAGGTTTCTTTGACCAAGGGCATTCCACTGAGCGCGGCCGAGGGCTTGCGCCGAACCTTCGCACTGCAGGTCGGCACGGTGAGCGAATCGGTGGAAGTGACTTCGGGTCAGGTTGCGCTAGTCAATACGGTGTCCGCCGAGCAACGGGAAAGCATCACCACCACGCAGGTACAGGAACTGCCGCTTTCGCGCCGTAACGTGGCTGGATTAGTCACGCTGAGCAGCGGCGTCACGCGCAGCGGCGGCGACGTCTATTTGAATGGCGCCGGCCGCGGCGGCACCAGCGTTTCCGTGGACGGCACCGACGCGACCGGCAATCCCGAGCGGCCCTCGCTAGCAATGTTCGGCGACTTCAACTACATCAATGGCATTAGCATCGAGGCGGTGAGCGAAGTCCAGATCATCAAGGGCGTGATCCCCGCCGAGTACACGCGCTCGATGGGCGGCAACATCAACATCCTCAGCCGGTCGGGCACTAACCAGTTACACGGAAGCCTGTTTGAAAACTTCCGCGCCGAAAACCTGAATGCCCGCAGCCAGTTCCTCAGAAACAAGCCCGGCGTGACGTTCAACCAGTTCGGCGGTTCGTTCGGCGGCCCGATTCTCAAGGACCGTCTGTTCGGGTTCTTCGTCTACGAGGGCTATCGCGAACGCGCCTTCGCCGCCGTCACGGGGAATGTGCCGACCGAGCGCCTGCGTAACGATATGCTGCGCGCCGTTCCGGCGTACAAGCCGTTCCTTGACACGCTGCCGCTCCCGAACCAATCGCACAACCCGGCCGGTCCGACGGGACAGTACATCGGCGCGGGTTCGCTCAAGAACGAAGACAACCACATGGTGATCAAACCAGACTGGCGCATTACCGATAATATGAGTGCGGCGGTCACCGTGACGCGCTTCCGCCCCACCCGGGTACAGCCGCGCGTGCAGGCGATCAACTCACGCGAATTCACTGGCATCACCGATCGCGTATCGGCTATCTATACGTACTTCAGGAGCCGCTGGACTTCGGAGAGCCGATACGGCTTCAACAAAAATGTCGTCGACCGGCTGGATGCCATCTTCAACGTGAAGGACCCGAGCAAGCCGGAAGGAAAATTCGGCGGACGCCGCCTTCCCTGCATCAACGCTGTGGGCTTTGGAGGGTGCGGCGAGATCCTCACGCTGGGCGCGCCGAATCATTCCTTCGATCAGAAGATCGCCGTCATCAGCGGCCGCCACTCATTCAAGTTCGGCGGCGTGTTTTTCCGGCGCACCATCGGACGCGCGAACGTCGAGAACCCGGATATCCGCTTTCAGAATGAAGCCGATCTTCTCGCGAATATTCCGAACATCGTTCAGATGACGTTTGGGACGGATCTTTACACAGCAAAGTCAAAGGAGTGGGGCCTCTTCGTTCAGGATGATTTCCGCGTCAGCAAGCGGCTGGTCATCAATCTCGGCATTCGCAATGATTACTTCGGCAACTACGTCGCGCGCGGCGCCGATGGCGGCCCGCCACACTCATACAACCGGGGCTTCGTCGATTTCGGCACCTTCCTCCACACGCCTATCAGGCCGATCGATAACCCCTACGACAGCGACCGGCTCAACATCGCGCCCCGCATCGGCTTCAGCTTCAATCCGGACGGCAAGAGCAAGAATGTGATTCGTGGCGGCGCCAGCACAATGTTTACAAACCTGGCGGGTGAAACGGTAACCCAGACCGTTCAGAATTCTCTAACCGACCCCTTCCGTTCCCAGTTTAGCCGCGCCGAGGCGATTCGATTCAATCTCAAGTACCCGCAATACAATGAGGACGTACTCAAGATCGTGAGCGGCGGCGCGAGCGGCGGATCGCCCCGCGTACTCAACCCGGG
>JAYUSQ010000055.1:0-26268 GCA_043755595.1 Acidobacteriota bacterium
GCCATCGTTACTCGCCAGCCGCCCCTGCGACTTCAGATAGCGGGCCACGATGAGCAGGACGGCATCGCCGTCGATAATGGCGCCCGAAGACGAGACTCCGATGCAACGGTCCGCGTCCCCATCGAAGGCAAAGCCCGCGTCCGCGCCCTCAGCCACTACGCGGCTGCAGAGTTGACCGACATGAAGCGCCCCGCAATCCTTGTTGATATTGCGGCCGTCGGGCTCGCAGCCCATCTTGATCACTTGTGCGCCCAGCCGTTCAAACAAAGCCGGACCGAGATGTGACGCCGCGCCGTTGCCGCAATCGACCACGATCTTCATCCCCGTGAGACGGCCAGGCAGTGTCGAGACCAGGTGTTCCACATAGCGCTCATCGAGACTTGGATCCAAGTCCATCTTGGCGGGTACCGCCGTTATTCCCGGCTTTTTCAAGCCGAAGATGCCTTGTTCGATTTTTAACTCGTCCGCATCGGGAAGCTTATAGCCTGTGTGCGCGAAGACCTTGATCCCGTTGTCCTGAAATGGATTGTGGGAAGCCGAGATCATGACGCCCGCGACGAAGTCGTCATTCTTAGTCAGATACGCTACGCCCGGCGTAGTGATCAACCCGGCCAAGCGGCCGCGCACGCCTTCACTCGCCAACCCCCCCGCCATCTGTTCGGCGATCCACGGTCCAGACTCGCGCGTGTCCATGCCGATTACCACTTCTGGCGCTTCTCCAGCGGGAGAATGTTCCCGGCACCAGGCCCCGAGCGAGGCTCCAGCCGCAAAAATGGTTTCGGGGTCCAGTGGATACTTCCCTGCAACACCCCGGATCCCGTCCGTTCCAAACAATTGTCTAGACACGCTTGATTGATCCTCCACCGAAAACCGGCTTGTTTTGCCGCCCCGGCGTTACCGTGCAGGGCTGGCTACTCATTTCACTTCAATCCGAACGGTGACCCTGCCGTTACCGGCAAACCGCACTTGCGGGTCTGCCAAATAAGCATGCACCGTAAACACTTCCGAGCCACGCTTGAGATGATCGATATCGATTAGATCCGTCTCGACGCGTTCGATATTTTCCACGCGGCCGAGAGGGCCGACAATTTCAAGCTCCGCCGGTTCCACTCGTTGTGACGCGATCTCGAAGCCTGGCTCCCCGCGCGGTTTGACGCGTACCGCCACCCTAACTAGTTTTGTCATTCGCGCTTCAAACTGCAGTCTGACCTGCGACGGCGAGGAACGGTCTAAGTCCACCCCGGAAGGCAATACGACGTTGGCCCGATCGATCGGGAACGTTCTCTCCCCCGGCCGCTTGACCCCGACCAGATCCAGCAACACCTTGGTATCGGCCAGCACGGACGGACCAATCTTCGATGCCGGCCCTCTAATATCCAAACGCACCCTATCCGATATATCGGAAGTCATCTCCAGATCTTTAGGGACGTTCCGGTACTGAATCGGCGCGAGTACCGACGTTGCCAACTCGGTCTCTTCAACGACCCCCAGCCAAAGGAGGCCCGCCAAGACCACCGAGCCCAGCTTATACCTCCAGTTGGCGGTCAGCAATCCGATCATGAGCTCACCGTTTCGGCCTGTGCCGGCATGAACGATACTTCGGTGGCCTGGCCGTTCAGATGCAGAGTGACCAACTCGCCCAGTTGCTCAACGGTGAGATTGCGTAGCAGATGCCCGAAAGCGGCAGCGGAGATGTGCCCGGTCTCTTCGGACACAACCACCGTGATACAGTCGCTGTCTTCGGTCACCCCGATCGCGGCCCGGTGCCGTGTGCCGGCTTTCGACATCACAGGGTTGGTGGTGAGCGGCAGAAAGCAGGCGGCCGCCGCTAGACGTTCGTTCTGGATGATGACCGCTCCGTCGTGCAACGCTCCTTTATTCTGGAAAATCGCCAGCAATAGATCGCGTGACACCACGGCTTCCATGGGCACGCCGCTCTCGACAAACGTCCGCAAGCCCATGTCGCGCTCGATCACAATCAAGGCCCCCGTCTTCGAATGCGACAGCGGTTCGACGGCTAAAAGGATCTCTTCGACGAACTCGCGCCGTTTCAGCCGGCCCGCGAAACCGATCCAACCGTGCCGTCCAATTCGGGCGAGCATCCGGCGAATTTCGGACTGGAATAACACCATCAGGCCGAAGACGCTATAAGGCGCCAGGGTCGCGAGCAAAGTGCGCAAGAGTTCGAGGTTCAGGTAAAGCGCGAAGACGTACAGCAGCACGAGCACGCTCAGACCGGCGAAAGCGTGTGCGGCGCGCCGCCCTCGGATCATGACGAAGAACTGGTAGATCAGGAAAGCCGTGAGAAAAATGTCCAGCAGGACGGACGGAGTAAGCCGCCCGAGCACGGACATTACGGCGCTGGTGGCAAAAGGCATGATCGAACACTCGCCGGGCAAGGCGGTAACTTCTTTTAATTGTAGCTGATGCGAGCGCTTAATGGCGGAGCCGCCGGGTTCTGCTTGCGACTCACGAAACAAAGGCCGAGGTCAGCAACCTGGCTGAATCCGGGGGAATGCCGGTTGAGAGGCTTGCTCAACTGGTCGACCTAATTGCGATGGCGAGACCGAGGCTCGTCGTGGCTAGGCTGGATTGATTTGTTGCAGCGGAACCCGGTAGCGCCCCGCGAAAACTTCGCCGAACAAACCAATGGTTTCGTCGTGAATACGACCGTTGCTGGCCACCAGATGCGGGCCTTGCACCGAACGCGCGGCGCCGAACATATCGCTGCAGCGGCCGCCCGCTTCTTCCACCAGCAGGATGCCAGCCGCCATGTCCCACGGCTTCAACCCAAACTCCCAGAAGCCTTCGGCGCGGCCAGCCGAGACATAAGCGAGATCCAACGCCGCCGACCCGCTCCGCCGCACTCCATGCGTGGCCATGGCCACCTGATGGAAAAAATGCACGTTGACGCTTTGGTGGCGTTTGAAGCTGGGGAAGCCGGTGATCAGTAAACTATCGGTGAGGCGCTCGGCGGGAGACACATGAATCCGGCGGTTGTTCAGATAGGCGCCGCCGCCGCGTTCGGCTGTGAACATCTCTTGCCGGACCGGCTCATAGATCACCCCGGCGATCAGTTCTCCGGCCTGCTCAAGCGCCAGCGTGACATTAAACATCGGGTAGCCATGCGCGAAGTTGGTAGTGCCATCGAGCGGGTCCACATACCAGCGGAATTCGCCGCCGTACTCGTGCCCGCCGCCTTCTTCGGCCATGATCGAGTGCGTGGGGAAATGGGTCCGCAGCCTTTCGACGATCAGTTTCTCAGACGCCCGATCGGCGGCCGTGACCAGGTCATACTCACCCTTGAGTTCAAATCCAATGCGCTTTTCAAACAGGTTAGCGAGCAGGCTGCCTGCTTCGCGCGCTATTTCAACGGCAGTCTCAAGGTAGGCAGCCACTAAACGGCCGCCTCGAACAGGTACTTGATGTCGTGCTTGAAGATGAACAGGTTCGGCCCATCGGTGCGGGTGAGCCGGATGAAATTCAAATCGTAGTACTCGATGGTGCCGGTGACTTCCTGGTTGTCAGTCAGTTTGACGGTGACTCTAATTTCATCGTCGATCAAACGGCGGAGGTACTTGACCTCTTCGAAGGTTTGCTCGGGAGCTCTGTTTTTCGCTGCGCTGGGTTTATTCACTGTCTCTCCAAGGAATCCTTGAATCAATTATCCCCATAATATCCATCGCGAGTGGACGCCCGCAAATCGGACCGGCTGAGGGCGACGGTCACACGCCGGAATTTGTCTTGTGCCGGAGGCAGGCTTTTAGGGTAATAGCCTAGCAGGTATTGGGTCCGGAGATCTCGCAATATGTCGCTGAGGGCCTTGTCGAGCGTCGGTCCGGCCGACGGAAAAAACGCTCGTCCGCCGGTGGAGCGGCTGATCTGGGTGAGGGCATTTTCGCCGCCGGTATTGCGGCCGGCGTCGTTGGTGATGGGCACGACCACGATCGCATAGAGCACCGCATCGGCATCGTGGGCGGCGCGCAAGGCGTCGTGATAGTTGCGGCGGCTGGTCGTGTCGCCTCCATCGGTGATAACCACCATCACGCGGCGGCCGTCGCGATCGCCGAGCCCTTCCGACGCAAGCAGGATGGCGTCGTACATCGACGTACCGGCCTCGGCTTTCAGGTGCGGCAGAGCTTTCTGGATTCGCTCGGGGTTGCGAGTGAAATTGCTTTGCAACGTGACTTCGTGGTTGAACGAATAGAGGGCCAGCGTGTCCTTGGGATTCCCCTCACGCACGACGGCTTTGACGAAACGCCGGGCGGATTCGACTTCAAATTTGAGGTCCTTGGCGGTGGAGCCGCTGGTGTCGATCATGAGGGCGATCGACAAAGGCAAGGCGGTTTGCCGCTCAAACACCGAGATCTTCTGTGGCACGCCGGAGTCCTGAATCGTGAAGTCGGCGGTTTCCAGTCCGCCCACCAATTGGCCGGACGGGTCGCGCACATTCACGAGCAACCGCACCAGTCGAACGTCGGCGCGGAACACCGGGTCAGCTTGAGGGGGCTCTCGCTTTTGTTGGGCGAGGGCAGGGCAGGCGGCGAGGGCGCCCGTCATGGCCAACCATTGGCGGCGCGTCACGGCTTGGCTGCGCTTGCCGACGCCTTCAGCGCCTCTTCCCAATCGCCTTCGACCCACACTTCGCCGTCCACAAAGTGTTCCTTCTTCCAGATCGGCACCGTCTTTTTCAAACGATCGATGCCGGCGAGAGCGGCTTCGAAGGCAGGGCGGCGATGGGGCGAGGTGACCACGATGGCGACACTCGCTTCACCAATCTGCATGCGGCCGAGACGGTGTACCATCGCGATGCGGCCGATCGGGTAGGCTGCCGCGATTTCACGGCCGACGCGCGCCATTTCCTTGATGGCCATGGGCGCATAACATTCATAGTCGAGGTAACGGGTGGCGCGGCCCTTGGAGTTGTTTCGCACGACGCCGGTGAAATCGACGCAGGCGCCATCTTCGGCTCTCAGGAGGCGCGAAACGATGGCTTCGGAATCTATTTCCAGGTCTGTCAACGCGAAGAAGTTGCCGGTTTCGGCGTCGAAGATTTCGTGAGTGTACAGGGGCGAGGATCCTCCGCTGACGGGCGGCAGGAAACCGATTTCGTCGCCATCGAACACCATTTCGTCGCGCCGGGCGAACTCCTGATTCCGGGAGAGCAAGATGCTGGCCGAGGCGGCGCGGAGAGCGGGGGACTTGGCGGCGAAATGGTCGAAAACATCCGACACACGCTGCTCGCCCGAAAGCTCCAGGTCTTCCTGGGCGTGCCCCATCAAGTCTCTCACCAGTCCAAAAAAAAGAACACGTACGCGCACAAATACCTTAACCCGTATCCTAACAGACGTCTCGCGCGGGGCCACGGTTGCAGGGGCGTCGATCTTGGCGTATCGATAGACTGGAAGCGATGGGGCGTTTCGATGTTTCTTTCAAGTCCCTGGGCGAGAACAGTCCGCTGACGCTGATCCGGCTGTTTGGACACACTCCCGTCGATGCCGCAACGCGGATCGAACCGGTGGAGCGCGAACTGGCGATGTCGATCAAGTCCGTCGATCAGGCGTTTATCCTGAGACGCGGAGAAGAAACGTGGATCGAACATTTCGAGGCCGAGATTGAACTGAGCGCAAGCGACTTGCAGCAGATCCTGAAGCGGGCCGATCTGCTTGGGATTAAATACGACGCTCCGGTTTGGACGACGATCATTCAACTGTCGCGGCGTCGTGCGGCGGCCAATCTTCCCGAGATCGTCACGTCAGTGCGGGGCGGCATACGGGTTGAGATGAGGCCGCACGTCGTGTGCCTGTGGGAGACGCCACCGGGCTTGGTGCTGCAGGATCCCAACGTGGACGCGTTGCCCTTGGTGGGCGGGATGCAGACGACGCCGGAGGAGTTTGAAATTGCCAAGGCCCGGATGGACGCGGTTGCCGATCGCGAGCACCGGTCCCGGCTCGGAGCCGATTTGGTGACCTGGTGCGGCCTTAGTTACAATGAAGATGTAGTTACGGAGATTCGCGCGAGGTTCAGCATGGTAACGATGAAAGACGTGATGATGGCGTCGTCGGTCGGCGAAGAACTGATGGCCTACGGGCGTGAAGAAGGCCGTGAAGAAGGCCGTGAAGAAGGCCGAGTGATCGAGGCTCGCGCGAACGTGCTCTCGCTGGCCGAGGCAAGGTTCCCTGGATTGTTGAACCACACTCAAATCCTGGCTGTGGACGATCTGCCGGCGCTACAGGGGATCTTTCGCGCCATCGCTACGGCTGCGGACATGGAGCGAGTCCGCGCCGCCATTGCACCTTTTCTGAACTCGTAACCGTGCAGGTTAATCTGAGTTACGGGGAATCGCAGCGAGGTTCAGCATGGTAACGATGAAAGACGTAATGATGGCGTCGTCAATTGGCGAAGAGCTGATTGCCTATGGCCGCAAACAAGGCCTTGAAGAAGGCAGATTGATCGGATGCCGCGAGTTGGCGCTCATTGCCGCCGACGCTGTTCCCAGGGGCGTTGGACGTGTCCCGGTTCGAGGCGGTGAACGATCTTGAGAGGATGCGCGGGATCCTTCAAGCGATTCTGGCGGCTTCCCGCTTGGAGCAAGCGCGCGCGGCCGTGGAACCGTTTCTGAAATCGTAAGCGGGAACTCTCGCGATCTTTCTCTGTCGGCGTTAGCACGCTGCATCGTCCGCCACGCTACACTGTTCCTACTTGCCCATGGAGACTCACGAAACACAATTGCGTGTCCGTTACGCTGAAACGGATCAGATGGGCGTGGTTTACCACGCGAACTACTTGGTTTGGATGGAGGTCGGCCGAGTGGAATTTTTTCGGGCTGCCGGGTTGCGGTATCGCGACTTTGAGACCGATACCGGCTTGCATTTGGCGGTAGCCGAGCAGCAGGTGCGATATCTGGCGCCTGCCCGCTATGACGACCTGGTGATCATACGTACTTCGATGGCCGATGCGCATCCTCGCATGGTCACGATTCGTTATGAGATCCGGCACGGCGAAACTGAGCAGCCGCTGGCGAAAGGCTACACCAAACACGTGTTTCTGTCCGCCAACACATTGAGACCGGCGAAATTGCCGGTTGCCTACCACGCAAGGTTTGGCGTCAGGGAAAGCGTGGCAAATGGCGTTTCACACGGCTAGAGCGGCGGCGATTTTGTTGGCGGCCTGTGTGACTGGCTTGGCCCAATCGCCCAGCGCGGCGGCGGCTGCGCGGGCGTGGCACACATCGCACTCCACGCAGATTCTCGATGAGTTCCGGGCTTTGCTCGCCATTCCGAACATTGCCCGCGTCGAGGAAGACATGCGCCGCAACGCCGACTTCATCACCGCGATGTACGCGCGGCGCAGTGTAAAGCTGGAGCGGTTGAGCGTGCCCGGCGCGCCTGCGGTTTTGTTTGGCGAGATCAAGACCTCGGGCGCGGTGCGCACCGTCCTGTTTTATGCTCACTACGACGGCCAGCCCGTGGATCCGGCGGAGTGGAAAGTCACGCAGCCGTTTGCCCCGGTGATTCGCGATGGGCGAGTATGGGCGCGCTCGGCCAGTGACGATAAGGCGCCTATCCTGGCGTTAGCAGCCGCACTCGATTCGCTCCGCGAGGCCAAGGTTCCGTTGCGGGTTAATATCAAGTTCTTTTTCGATGGCGAAGAGGAAGCCGGCTCGCCTCATATCGGCGAGATTATCGACCGGAACAAAACGAAGCTGGGCGCGGACGTCTGGCTGTTTTGCGACGGCCCCGTTCACCAGAGCCGGCGTCAACAAGTTGTGTTCGGCGCGCGCGGTTCTTCCAGTGTGCAAGTGACCGTCTATGGTCCGGTGCGGGAGTTGCATTCGGGGCACTACGGGAACTGGGCTCCGAATCCGGCGATGATGATGGCTCAATTGCTGGCTTCGATGCAGGATGAAGAGACGGGCAAGGTGTTGGTCAAGGACTTTTATAAGGACACTGAACCGTTGTCGGAGGCTGAACAGAGCGCCATCGCCGCGGCGCCGAATTTCGACGGAGAGATCCGGAAGGAACTGGGGCTCAATCGCACGTTGGGAGACGGGCAGCGGTTGGATGAACTGGTCAATCGCCCGGCGTTGAATATTCAGGGCATCACCAGCGCGGGTGTCGGCGCGGAGATGCGCAACGTCATTCCCGATGCGGCGAGCGCCGGTATCGGACTGCGGTTGGCCAAAGGCGACGACTATCGGCGGCAGCAGGATCGAATCATCGAACATATCCGCGGGCGAGGCTATCACGTGGTGGATGCCGAACCCGACATGGCAACGCGGTTACGCTATCCACGCATCTGCAAAGTGACGCGCGCCAGCGGCTACAATGGCGTCCGCGCGCCGCTCGATTCCGAGATCGCTCGCCGGGTTTTGGCCGCGGTTGAATCGGCTCGCGGCGACGTGGTGCGCCTTCCGACGATGGGTGGGAGTTTACCGATCGCGCCGATCTTTGAGCGGATGGGAGCGCCCGTGATCATCGTGCCGATCGCCAACCACGACAACAATCAGCACGGCCATAACGAGAATATCCGGCTGGAGAGTTTGTGGGACGGAATTGAAACGATGGCGGCGTTGCTGGCGATGGAGTAAGATCCTCAGTGAAATGGCGCGCGCTGGAATAGCTCTCGTGGGGTTGATGCTCGTGGCGTTGGCGCTTTGGCGTCAACCGGCGGCGGGGCAGGCAGCGGTCTCGCATTCGGGGCGAGGCCAGGAAGATCTTTCCTTCTGGATCAATCACAACGGGCTGACTGAAATCGACGTCGAGGGGCAACTTGGATTCGGCGATGCCGCGCGGCTGCTCATGAGGCGGCGCTCAAATGCGAAGGCGATTGAGAAGTTGCGGGATCGCTTCGTGTTCAAGTCTACTTCTTTCGAGACGCTCAGGACCCCGGATCTGCTGACTCGCGACGGCCAGCTCTACGTGATTGCGCAGGGCCGTGTTTTCAATTTGCTGGAACCGGGCGGGTACGCTCACCGCATCGTTGAGCGTGAAGCCGGGGTGGCCCGGCGCGTGGTGGCGGGGAAACGGATTGCCTTCGACGTACGCCCTCTGGTGCGTTTGCAAGTCGAGTTGGCTGAACCATCGCGGGTCTACATCACAGGCAGCGATGGGCTGGGCTACGCGCCCTCCGGCACGATCTCGCGTTTTGTCCCCTTGCCGGCCGAGCAGTTCTTCCACGCAGCCGGGTCATTTGAAATCGACCTTCCGGCCGGCGACACTCTGATAGAAGCCACGCGCGGTCTTGAGTATGACTGGGCGTCGCGACGAATGGACCTGCGCCAGCCCACCACGATACGCCTTGCGCCCCGGCGGTGGATCTCGATGGCGTCGCGCGGCTGGTACTCTTCTGACGCGCACATTCACGCCAACTACACGGCGGAGCATCACCAGAACATCACGCCCGCAGACGTCCTGACCTACGCGTTGGCCGAGGATCTGAACATCCCCAACATGATGGTGGCCAACTCAGCCGGCGCGTTCGTTCACGACCGCGAGCACTTCACCGGCGGGCCGCACCCGTTGAGCCGGCCGGCGTACATTCTTTGGTGGAACGAGGAGATGCGTAACGGCAACGCATATGGCCACATGTGCTTCTATGGATTGCGCCGATTGGTGGAGCCGCTCTACACGGGATTTGCCGGAACACCGTATTCCGACGAGTATCCGCCCAACTATACGCAGGCCAAAGCGGCGCGCGCGCAGGGCGGAGCCGTGACGTATGCACACCCGGGGTACTCGGCGGGCATCGAGAATTTTTCGGCGCGCGAATTGCCTGTCGATGTGGCGCTTGGAGAAGTGGATGCGCTGGACGTCATGTCGAATAACCCGGAAGAGTTCGCGATGCAGAATTGGTATCGTCTGCTGAACTGCGGGTTTCGGTTGGCGATTTCGGCAGGCACTGACAGTTTTACCAACGTGGCCGATCATTATGTTCCCGGCGGGCATCGTGTTTACGTGCATACCGGCGCGGGGCGCCCGCTCGAATATGGCGCTTGGTTGGCAGGGTTCAAAGCGGGCCGGTCGTTTGCCACCAATGGTCCCATGGTGTTCTTGTCGGTGAATGGCAAGGAGCCGGGCGACGAAATTGTTTTGCCTACGGGCCGCCATCGTCTGCGTGTGAAGGCCGAGATGATTTCACCGCTCGGTAAAGACGATCGTCTTGAACTGGTGGTGAACGGCGAAGCTCGCCCGGTGACTTCGGTGATTGAAATCGATCGCGGCTCCTGGATCGCGGCACGCGTTAGGGGCGCTTGGCGGCGGTCGATCCTGAACGACGACGCCGCGTTCGCGCACACGAGTCCGGTGTACGTTAGTGTCGGTGGCGAACTAGCGCGATCGGCGGGTGACGCGCAATTCTGGGTGGGATGGATCGACCAACTTATCGCGCGAACCATCGCAAGGGGCGGGTTGAAGGATGAAGCGAAGCGAATCGAAGTGGTGAATCTGTTCCGGAAGGCGCAGGCGATTTTTGCGGGGCGAGCGAGGCAATGATGAATCGAAGGCAATTTATCCCTATCCTGGGCGCCGCAGCGGGGACACAGGCGCAGCCAACGGATTGGACGAATTTCCAACTGGCCTGCATGACCCTGCCGTATAGCCCATTTCCGTTTGCGCGCGCGCTGGAAGGCATTCGGGGCGCGGGCTACCGGTACGTCGCGTGGGGAACGACGCATCCCGATCCGGCCACGGGCGCGCAAAAACCGATTGTCGATTGGCGCGATCCCGTTTCACGCGCGCGCGACGCGGCACGGCAGTCGCGCGATGCCGGACTTACGCCAGTGATGATGTTTGCGATGGTGAACATCGAAGCGCCCGATGGCCCGGACGCGCACGCGCGGCGAATCGAACAAGCTGCGGCTGCGGGCATTCCGTACCTGCTCACCTTTGGACATACCCAGCCCGGGAAATTCGAAGCGGCCATCGCGACGCTCAAGCAGGCAGGGCCGTTGGCGCGTCAGGCAGGTGTGCAGGTGTTGATCAAACAGCACGGCGGCAACACCGCAACCGGCGTCGATTGCGCGCGAATTATCGCCGAGGTCGGGGATGACGGAGTACGGCTCTGTTACGACGCGGGCAATGTGATGGACTACCAGGGGACCGATCCGATCCCCGATATTGCAAAGGTCTGGCGTGACATCCGAGCCTTCTGTATCAAGGACCATCGGGACCATCCGAAGGACGAAGACTGCGGGCCGGGGTTCGGTGAGATCGATCACTACCGGCTGCTGGCGCATGTGATGCGGACTGGGCGGACGATGCCGCTGGCTTTTGAGAATATATTCGCGCCACTGGTGCCGCGTCCGAAGACGGCCGAGGGGGTGGATCGCCTGGCGCTGCGGGCGCGTGAGTATGTGGAGGCGGTGCTTGAGGGACTGCGTGCGGCAGGTTAGCTAGACGCCGGGCCAACGGTATTGTGGTTCCCGGTTGAGCCGCAGCCTTAACATTGGCCGCACGGCCTCGTTCATCCCCAAAAAGTTACTCAGTAGTCCGGCCAATCGAAGTCGTCCCGGTGATCTCCAGGCCAATCGATCTTGCACCGCTCACAGAAAAATGGCCGGCCCATGAGTCTGTCCGGGGATTGTATAGTCGCGTTAGTAGCCCTGACGCGGGATCGATACCTGCCAGATTCGGACCCTTCTTCCGATTGCATTGCCCGCAAGCCAGGGCAAGATTGTCGAATGTAGCCGCGCCGCCATGCTGCGAGCCACGATATGCTCGATCTCGAAAAGCCTTTGAAACGCACCCTGCGGCAGGAGGCAATATTCGCATCGCTGTCCGGCGCGGCGCCTGACGGCGTCCGCTAGTAGTTTCAATCAGGTGGAGGATGAAGGAATTGACGAGCCCCGGCGTGCCAATAAGCCAGAAGGTCTTCGACGTGCAAGTAGGCCTCCAATTCCTCGGTCTCTTGGCTGGTCAATGTTCCTTCATTCGCCTTGACACCGAGGTCATCCATGCGGGCGGCAATGTCCTTTGGAAAATCGACGCTCAAGATCGTTTCGGCTTTGCGTCAAAGTGGCGAAGCGGCGTGGCGCGGCTCACGTGGCGGCGCTTATATTGCATCGCCGGTCTTCGCCGCCAAGCGGTTGTTCACGGTGAATCTGAATTGCGTGATGACCTGCTTGAACCCGCAGAACGGCCAAATAATTTGGCAACAGCGGTTGGAATCGCAAGGCGACTGCTACGCAAGCCCGGTCGCGTCCGGAGCGAGGGTATTCGTGCTGACGACGGCGGGCGAGCTCTTTTCTTTGGCCGCTGCCGGGCCTTTTCAGATCACGCACAAACTCGAACTCAGTGGTGAGCGAGTTCTGGCGAGCCCGGCTATTGCGGGCGGGGCGATGTATCTGCGATCCGATTCGAATTTGCATGCCCTGTTACCCTGACAGAGATGGATGGAGTGATCGTCGTCGACAAGCCCAAGGGCTGGACCAGTCACGACATCGTCGGCAAGATGCGTGGTATCGCGGGAACGCGGAGCATCGGGCATCTGGGCACGTTGGACCCCATGGCGACCGGCGTGTTGCCGCTAGTGATCGATCGGGCCACGCGGCTGGCGCGGTTTTTCGTCAAGAACGACAAGGTGTACGAAGGCACAATCCGTTTCGGGTTTGCGACGGACAGTTACGACGCCGAGGGGCAGGCGGCCAGTGAAGCGCGCGAATTCATCGCGACGCCCGAAGCGATCGAGCCGCTGCTGGCGCAATTCCGCGGTACTTTCATGCAAACTCCGCCTGCCGTTTCGGCGAAGAAGATTAATGGGCAGCCGGCCTATAAGTTAGCCCGGAAGAAGATAGCGGTTGAACTCGCGCCAGTGGAAGTGACAGTGCATGAACTAACTGTGCTCGGTTGCGACGGGCCGGAAGTTCGCGTGCGCGTGCATTGTTCGTCTGGCACTTACTTACGCGCAATCGCGCACGAACTCGGGCAAGCTGCCGGCGTGGGTGCGCATCTTTCGGCGCTGCGGCGCTTGCGGGCTGGCGACTTTACGATCGAGAGTGCGCGAACCGTCGATCAGTTACAGGAGCTTGCCACGGCGGGCCGGCTCGCCGAAGCCCTGCTCCCGGGCGCGCAACTGCTGCCCGATTTTCCTAGCTATGTAGTGGACCGGATCACCGAAGGGCAGATCCGGCAAGGTCGTGATTTTCGCACGTCGCCTTTTCGCACGCCGGTCGACGCGCGTTACGTCAAAGCCATCACGGAAGATGGAGTCTTGCTGGCTGTTGGCGAGGCCGTGTTGCCGAACCTCTACCATCCAATGATGGTGCTGTAGGCTTGGGGGATGTTTCGCGTCCTCTCTCGCTTTTGCCCAGCTTTCGATCCGGCCTGTAGTTACTGGCGGACTGCGGGTTACCGGCATCAAACTGATTGATGGAACCGGGCAGACGATACTGCTGCAGGGCACTGAGGCTCCAAATCGATCTTGGGCTCGACTATGCGGCTTCCGATAAGCGTGGCGCGCAGCGAGCGCGACCCCGCCTACATTCTCCATGTGACGGAGTTGATCCGGCGAGCCAATCAAGCCGAACTCTTTGCAATTCTCGTGGCCGTGGAAGAAGGCGCGAAGTTGCCCACGCAGCGCACACTCGCGTTTTGGATCAAGTGGGCCGAGCACTTCAAGAACGCGCCACTAGTCGGCTTCGATCTCTTCGGCGAACCGGAAACCGATTTCGTACCCGGACATCGCGAAGGAACGCGGACCGAGAATGACTGGCGGTTTTGGCGGAACGGAGGAGTCGACACGGCTGGCCGCACGATCGTAGGGATGCAGAGTCTGGCGGCCGCAATTCGCGCCACCGGGGCCGCGCAGCCGATAGTGGCCATGGCTTTCGAAGACGAGATGCTCCTGCAAGGTTTCGGCGAACGATGGTTTCTCGACGCCGCCAATGTCATCTACGAAGTCTGTCCGATGAATCGCTTCCACGCGAGCAATCGAGCCCGCGACCAGGCGTTCGGTTTCCTTGCCTCTCGGGCGCCTTTGATGGCCTCGGGATGGGATCCTGAACTCACGCGCGATGACGCCGAGTGCCGCGCCGCGCCTCGTGATTTTCAGGGGACCGCCGCACTCGTACGCTCGCATATGGAGTATTTCGACTCCAATGCGATCTCATGGTCGGCGTCGTCCTTCACGCCGGGCAAGCTGATCTACGGCCTCAACGCTATGGAGCCAACGCAACTCTACAAAGAGATCGAGTGTGGCGTGGTGCAACTGCCGGCGCAGGGCATCGGTCTCGAAGTGCAGCTTCATCAATGGGGCATGACGAACGAGAATCTAATCACGGTAAGTGGAGGAGCGGGGGCTATTGAGATACCACTCGGCGGCGTCGCTATCGGCTATGCGCCGGTCACCGAAACTCCTGAATCGGCGCCGGAAGGGGCTCCGGTTCCTACCGAACTGGGCGGGGTCTCGATCCAGATCACCGATTCAGCGGGCGTCGCGCGGTTGGCGCCGTTGCTCTACGCAGGGATCGGCAGCGTGAATTTTCTGATCGATCCCAACACAGCCCCCGGTATGGCCCAAACCAAGCTACTGCGCGGCAAAGGTTCCGCAGGGAAGGAGCCGGAGGGCTGCATTGTAGTATCGCCGGTCGCTCCCGGCTTCTACAGCGCGACGATGAATGCGCGCGGTCCCGCGGTTGGGATTGCGGTGGAAGGCGATATCTCCCATCCACTGTCGGAATGCGACGATGTCTCCACTTGTCGTACGATTCCCGTTCAAGTCGCGCCCGACGGCTCGACGATGATTCATCTGTTTGGCAGCGGCTTCCGCAACGCGGTCGACGGCCCCTTGCGCGCCACAATCGGCGGACAGCACGTACACATCGTGGAAGCCGGGCCGGACTGGGGCTTCTCAGTTAACGACCGGTTGGTCTTGCAGATCCGGCCTGAACTTGCCGGGTTGGGTGAGGAAGATTTAGTCTTCTGGGCCGGCCCGCGCGTCGCCAATGTTGTGCGAATTCGCCTGAACTAAAGCGGTTGCGTTATCCTAATTTCACTATGCAAGAACATGTCTCCCGCCGGAGCCTCGTGAAGGTGGCCCTGGCCGCCGCTCCCGCCGCCGCTCTTCCTGCCTTGGCTGCCTCCGACGAAGTAACGGTCGGCGTGATTGGAGGCGGCGGCCGGGGCTACTACCTAACTGAACGCCTTTACGTAGGCAATCGCAACGTGAAGGTGATTTCGGTTTGCGATACCTATCAAGGCAATTTGAACCGCATCAAAGACCGCGTGCAGACGATGGGGAAAAACGCCCCCCAGACCACGGCGGACTATCAACAGGTGCTGGCGAACAAAGACGTGCAGATGGTGATTATCGCGACGCCTGAACACTTGCATCATCGCATGACGCTGGACGCGATCAAGGCTGGCAAACACATCTACATCGAAAAGCCGTTGGCTCATACGATCGAGGAAGGCGAAGAGATCCTGAAGGCGTCGGCCACCAGCAAGGGCAAGATTCAGGTAGGCACGCAGAACCGGAGCAATTCGCTCTACGGCATGGCGAAGCAGATGATTGGGCAAGGCATCATCGGCGATTGCCACTATGTCCGCGCCTTCTGGTATCGCAATGCGTTGCCGGGTGGCGCGGCGGCCTGGCGATACAACATTCCCAAAGATGCGGCCCCGGATAACACCGATTGGAATCGCTTCCTGGGCGAGGCGCCGAAACGCGAATTCAACAAAGAACGCTACTACCAATGGCGGCTGTATTGGGATTACTCGGGTGGCATCTCAACCGATTTGCTGGTGCATCAAACCGACATCACTAATTTCGTTCTGGGCAAAACTTTCCCGGAAACATGCGTGGCGTCGGGCGGCGTGTACCGCTGGACGGACGGTGCCGACGATCGCGAAGTGCCCGATACGATGTCCGCCATCTATGAATACGGCGACAAGTTCCACCTGAACTATAGCTGCTATTTCGGCAACGACAACTTCGGGTATGGCGAGCAGTTCTGCGGGAACGAGGGCACGATCGAAGTGCTCAACCGCAGTACCCTCCGCTTCACGCCGCAGAAGTTCGGCGACAAGATGGCGGGCAATCGCAAGGAAGCGGTCGTGGAATTGATCGCCAACGATAACCTGGCGGTGGAAGCGCACATCCGGAATCTGGTGGAAGCGATTCAGGGCAAAGCGCAGTTGGTAGCGCCGGTTGAAGTGGGCCAACAGGCGGCGGTGTCGGGCCATATGGCGACGCTGGCGTTGCGGAACAAGAAGATGGTCCGTTGGGACGTAAAAACCCGGAAGGCGATTATCGGTTAGGCTCAGTCCTGCAAACTTGAGTGCGCTGCCGGCCGGCTGGAACCCCGGTTGGCAGCGCACTAACACGACGAGAGCGAACTTGCCCGCTAGTTCTCGCCGGCGAAGCCTGGGCCGCTCTTCGATGTCTCGCCCCAGATCACGTTGTCGCCCCAGATGACGTTGTTGGCGTTCACGCCATTCCAAACCATGCTGTCACCCCAGATGACGTTGGATCCAGATACGAGCCCTTCACCCCAGATGACATTCTCACCCCAGATCACGTTTTCGCCCCATATCACGTTATTGGCGTACACCAAGCGCGCCTTGCCGGTTGCCTTGTCGAAGACCGCTGTCGGCGACAGCGCC
Organism: Acidobacteriota bacterium; assembly: GCA_043755595.1. Lineage (GTDB taxonomy): Bacteria > Acidobacteriota > Terriglobia > Bryobacterales > Bryobacteraceae > VFZP01. The sequence continues at coordinate 16,602 of JAYUSQ010000055.1, forward strand.
CGGCCGCTGATTTTAGCCGTGCTGCTGAGAGCCGCCCAGATGTCGAGGTAGCCCGCACCGACCGTGAAGACGTCGTAGTAGGCGATGTAGGTGACGCCATTCTCGACGACCGAGCTTTGGCGGGGGAATGCCTTCGTCGCGGTCTTCATCAAGCGCGCCTTCACTTGATCGGGCGTGAGTGAAGGATCTTTTTGTAGCAGTAGAACCGCCGCGCCAGTGACGACCGGCGTCGCCATACTGGCGCCGGAGAGACCGAAGTATTCCAGCGAGGAGCCCTGCTGCGTTTTCGAATACGAGGGATAGGGCGTGCGGTTGGCCGGATAAGCATTCGTGAGCGTACACCCGGGGCAGGAGACAGACTCGATCCGATTGCCCGGGGCCACAAGGTCGGGCTTCACGACGTGGTCGCGCAGCGTCGGCCCCTTGGAACTGAAGCTGGCCATCGTATCGTCGGCGCGGTTCATCGTGCTCTGCGATTTCATGGCGCCCACGGTGATGACCCACGGGCTGTTGCCGGGCGAGGAGATCGTCCCGTAGCCTTGCGTGTTCATCGTGTTGTCGCGCCCGCGATTGCCTGCCGAGCAGACGACGACGATGCCAGCTTCCCAAGCCGCTTTGACCGCGCGAGTCAGCGGGTCCGTGTTGTAGCTTTCCGAAACTGGACGGCCGAGCGAAAGGTTGATGACGCGGATGTTGTAAGTGCTCTTCAGTTGGATCGCGCGGTTGATCGCGGCGATGACGTAGCTGTCGTAGCCCGCGCCGTTTTCGTCCAGGGCGCGCAGGCTCACGATATTGACGCGCGGGGCGATGCCCCGAATCGTGTAGCTGTAAGCCGAACCCGTCGAGTTATCGCCGGAGCCGCCGATGATACCGGCGACGTGCGTCCCGTGGCCGAAATAGTCCGAGCCGCTGGTGCGATTCGCGCAACCGTCGGTTGTCGTCAGGGCGATGACTCCGGTAGAGAGTGCGGTAACCGGGCTGTCGGTTGGGTTGGTCGTCGTGATCGATTCGCCGTCGCTTGGCGGCGCGAACGAATTCGTATCCGATTTTTCGGACATCGAGCAAGCCGGCAACATGCTTTCGGAGTAAACGACTCTCGATCTGCCGGTCGTGGAGTTTCTGAAGTCCCTCGAATCGCGCACGCCGCTGTCGATGACCGCGACGCCGATGCCGCGTCCATCGAAGCCGTACTGCGCAGCGATTTTCGCGCCGGTGGTTTCAACTGAATAGTCCAGCGCGCCTTTTACCGGCCGGTCGATACTGACGAACTCGATATCGGCATCCTTCGCCAATGTGGCGAGCGAGCTGCCGGGCACAATAAACGTGGCAGCGCGGACCTCATTGTGAGCGCCCCGGAGTGAGCCGCCGAGTTGACGGCCATTCTGGTCATGCTTGGCGGCGCTAACGGCCGACTTGTACCGGACGTTCACGCGCACCATGCTTGCCTGGGAAACGCTCTCGAGATCCTTTGAGATCTTTGGGTCGGCTGCGAACGCGGCGGTTGCCAAGAGGAGTGAACCGGAGATATTGAACAGTTTGGTCACGCCCTCATATAGGCACGGTCCGTGCCAAATGCGAAACGCCGTGTTTTCAGACGGCGCTTGGATAAGGGCGACATCTTGGCGGACCATCAGTTCTGTTACACTTGCCAGTTTGTCATCCAACTCCGCGACGGTTGGATCTAGAAAGGGATCGTCATGCTGATTCTCGCGGCCATTCTGGCCATCTTTGTGTACGGCATTATTGCCGCGATGTTTGGTACCAACATACCGGCGTTGGCTAAGCAGTTCTCCTTATCCGACTCGCAGGCGGGCTTTATTTTCACCGCCTACGCGCTCGGGTTGACGATCGCTTCGATATCGGTGGGGCCGCTCATCGACAACAAAGGCAAGAAAACGGGCCTGCTGTTGGGCCTCTCGCTCGTGGCGGCTGCGCTCTATGCGTTGGCGAATGCAGGCAGCTATCAGATGACGGTGGCTTTTGCGGTGATGCTCGGTATCGGTGGCGGGATCATTGTGACGGGCGCGAATGCGTTGGTAAGCGACATCAATCCGGCTAAGCGTGGTTCGGTGATGAACGGCTTGAACCTGTTTTTCGGTTTGGGCGGCATGGTTACGCCGCTTCTGGCGTCGGACTTGCTAGGCGGCGATGCGGTGAAGGTGTTCTATTTTGCCGCCGCTCTCGCCACGATTACTTTGGCGGTTCACTTCATGACCAAGATGCCAGCGCCTACCGGAGAGCGCGGGTTCAAGGCCGGCGAGATGGGCGCATTGCTCAGTCAGCCGGTCTTATACCTGCTGGCGGCGTTTCTATTCTTGTATGTGGCGTGTGAAGTGGGCGTGTGGAATTGGCTGGCGAAACACCTTATCGCGCAGGGCCTGCCTGAAGCGACAGCGCTGCGAATTCTCTCGTTCGGTTTCGCGCTGGGTATTCTGCTGGGCCGCGTGGCTGTCGCGCCGGTGCTGATTAAAGTGCCTGCCGCCACCGTGACCTTGGTATCTGCGGTGTTGATGGCGGTGACCACCTACGGAATGTTGCAGACCAACGATCCCACGTCGGCGGGCGTGGCCGTGTTCCTGGCGGGCCTCGCAATGGCTCCGGTCTTCCCCACGACGCTGGCGATGGTGGGTGGCGCGTTTCCGAATCGCACCGCCACCGCCATGGGCATCGTGATCACTTGCGGGTGGCTCGGGTTGCTGGTGAGTTCGCCCATCATCGGCAGCGTCGCCGGATCGAGCGGCTTGCGCACCGCGCTACTGCTGCTGCCGGTTTTCTCCGTGTTGATGGTGATCGTGAATCTGGTGATGCGTCCGATGCTCAACCAGAAGGCCTGATAGGGCCGCTACTGGTGCGTTTGGCTTCGCAGTAATAGCCTCGTACCGGCCGGCATGAGGCATTGAGCCTTCGATGGGCGTCATCTTACTCTTCAGATTGTAAGTGAATCTTCGCTTTGGCTTTCCGGAATAAGTCGTCCCATCCGCTGGGCGGATCGGACTCTCGTAGCCGGCGGATGAAGATCGCGTAGGGATCGGTACGGGAACCGGCCTTGCGAAGCGTGTTCGCGTCGTTGACCCAAACATAGACGATTGCACGGTGAGCGCTGCTGAAGCGGAAAAATAAACGAAACCGCCCGAGGAACTTGGCCCGCCGCCAATGACGGAGGGGAGCGCCCAGCGTATTTCCTAAGATGAACTCGGCGGTCGCCGGGTCACGTGGAATTTCGTTGAGTATCAGATCGAGAACGCGCTTCAGGAGTTTGGCTTTAGGGTGCGCCTCGAAACTCCAAGGCTGCTCAAGTTCCAACTTATGGACCGCTTCCTTCAGTAAGTTAAAAGCGTCTCCGAACGCCGGGTAAGCATATAAACTCCATCCATCGCGCACTGCGAACGGGAGAGGCGGCTGCATTTGCGGACTAGAACGTCACGTCGTCAGGAAGGCGATCGGCGTCGTCAACCTTAACCTTTTTGGTCAACCGAATAGCCGCAGCCACATCCGCTTTCGACAAACTGGCGGTGCGGGACGGATGCGCCTTCATGTCTTGATCGATGAAACCGAGAAAAGCTCCCAGTAAGGGGTCATTCTCTTCGACCGGGACCGCTTCATCGTCGACAACCGCGATCAGCGCGTGACCAGGGGACAGGACTTGGACGCGGACTTTGGCCTTTTGGCGGAACTCGGGATGGAGTTTGAAGAGTGCTTTGTCCAGGCGAATCGCTTCGGATTTGCCCGTGGTTGTAATGGAGCCAGTGAAGGTCGGCATGTCGTGATCTCCTATACGTATTATGATACGTACTTCATGCGAATGCAAATTGGGTCTATGGCGCAAGACTACGTAGCGCCAACCGTGTGCCTGCCGGCAGCAGCAGCCGTCCTCAGAGGCGGCGGTGCGGCCGGTTAGGACCGTGCCGTTGAACTCGAAGGCGAGCAGCTTGTTTTTGAGATCGACAGCGCCCTTCTCGCCGAACATATTGTCCAGTTCGCCCGACACCGCATCGATGCTGTAAAGGCGATCCTGCACAACGGTGAGGATGCGTTTTTCCTTGCCTTGCTGGAAGTAGGTGACGCCGCGGTTGTTGCCCGGAGAGCGTCCGGGACTGCGGCCGTTGAATGGATCCCAGGCCCATTTACGCTCACCCGTGGCAGGGTTGATCGCGTGGACCTTCAACATCGCCGAGTTGAGGTACATTGTGCCGTCGACAACGATGGGCGTGCATTCAATCGCCGTGGCTGGGCGTTGCTGCGCGTCGCCGGTGTGATGGCTCCAGACGGGCTTTAGTTTGGCGGCGTTCGTCTTGTTGAGGCGGGCGAGCGGGGAATAACGCGAGGCATTGGCGTCGCCTCCGTAGTGGCGCCATTCGTTTGCGGGGGACGTTTTGGTTTGGGCAAAGGCGGCGGCTACGGGGATGAAATCTCGTCTGCGCATCGTGGGAACAGACAAGTATAACGAAGGGGTGGAAAAGAAAACGGCGGAGTCCGAAGACCCCGCCGTTTTGTATCGCTCGAACGCGGACTGCTTAGAAGATGAACTTCAGCAACAACCGGCCTGAGAAGCCGGGGTTGAAGAGGTCCGATTGTCCAAACAGGGGGGTAAGAGCCCTGCCCGCTTTGCCGTCGGCCGTCGCCGCAAGGAGCGCATTTACGTTATAACCCTTGGCGAGATCGGTCTCGGATAAGTCGATCTCGGCACTGGCTATGGCGCGATTTAGCTCCGTCCATTTGTGGCGGGCGGTCTTTTGATTGAAGAGGTTGTTCGCATTGAACTCAAGACGAATCTTCTTCACTTCGCCCATCTTAAACTCATGCCCAACGATTAAATTTGTGTAGTTCAAGAAGGGCGTCCGGCCAAGATCACCCCGCCCATATATAAATGGCTGAGTGCCGTTCAACGTGTTGACGAAGGTGCTCAAAGGCGTACCGGAAGCGGCGTAGAAAAACGCTCCCAAGTCTGTAGCTTGCTTGGATCCCCAATTGAGTGTGCGTGATCCGTAGAGCTTGACGGCGTGCGGACGGTCGGTGGCCAAACGGCCCTGAGGATTCAGGCCGCCCTTGGAGTCCCACAGCAATTCGTCGATGTCCCACGCTCTGTTGGCGTTCCCGCCAGGCCGGGAGTTCTGGCCAGCTGATTCTTGCGCAACCGCGAAGACGCCGCCTCCATCGGCGCCCGTCCGAATTTCATCCGAGCTCGCCAACCCTGCGTAGTTACCGTATAGACGGCTGTAGACATAGCTTGCTACGCCGAACCACTGTCCAGCCCGCTTGGTAATCTGGAATTCCGCCGCATCGTAATTCCGCTTAGCCTTTGGGGTGGGGAAAGCCTTACTTCCACCGGATGAGGGTGACGAAGTCGCTGCCCCGAAACCCGGATTCGCGTAGGAATACACTTCGTTGCCGTCGACAAGAACCCCCAGGTCCTCAATTGTCCGGATCAGGCTGTTGTGAACCCAAGAAGCCCGGAGCACCGCGCTGGACCCGATTCGTAGTTCAGTTCCGACATTGATGTTTTGGCTCGCCATCGGTTTAATATTCGGATCGATTGTCTCAAAACCGGGCAACCGCGAATCACGAAAGGCGTCAGGCTGGGCCGGATTCCAGAGTGGGCGGCCCGGTAGATTCGTGCTGGAGAGCGAGAATACGTTGGGAGTATCGAGCGAGAAATAGCGGCGGCGATAATAGTCGCCACCGAAAGTTCCACGAGCCAGATCGTATTTCACCCAATCGTAGTAACGGCCCCAGCTTGCGTACACTTTGGCCCGGCCGTCGCCGAAGACGTCAAACGACGCGCCCAACCGGGGAGCCATTTTGTCGGCCCAACCGAATTTGAAGGCAAAGTCCTTGACGCTGCGTTGGAATGACGGCACGGTCTCACTCTCGAAGCGTAAGCCTAGATTCAAGGTGAGGCGCGGAGTAATGCGCCAGTTGTCCTGAAAGTAAAAGTTGCCTAGAGCGGCTCCGGTCGTGCCGCCAGTGCCAAACTCAGTGAAGATGTAGTAACCGTATGTTCCCCGTTGTGCGGGCGGGACTCCGCGCACCGATGAAGTGTATGCGCGATCCCAATTGACCGATATGTAGCCGCCCGTTGGGTAACCAGTCAACACTTTGTTGACGATCTTCTGCGTTCCGATACCAGCTTTGAAATCATGCTGGCCCAGGGCGCGGAATACCTTGCCGAAATCGCCCTGCAAGTACGTTCTGGCGGCGATATCATAAGCCGATCTGGAGAGAACCGGGGTATTATTGAAACCAACACCGCCGCGAAGCGACTGTGGAATCTCAAACGGCAGGTTTAGCGCACTTGTCGAATAGTTGACCGCAGTAACGTTGGGTACCCCAGTGTCCTTCAGATTGTCCCAGAAACGGCCTGCTTTCACCGAAAGCAAGGTCGTAGGCGAAACAAGCCACGTCAGATCGGCTCCGTAATTGCTCTGGGGCGAGAAGTATCCAATACCGCGGTTGACTTGCACCGCCGACAGTGCAGTCGTAGCGCAATTTGGGCATTCCCCGTTGTAACCGCTCAGACGTCCCGTGCTCGACGTAGGGGTCCAGAGGAAGAACGCATTGCCCCGGATGTTCTTTGTAATATCGAAAGAAACCTTCTCAAACGCCATGTTGGAAAGCGATTTCTGGTCGAACGTGCCGGGTTCGGTACCGTTGGAGAACTTGTAGTCAATGCTTCTGCGACCCCATCGAGGTGAGGCTGCACTGAAAAAGTAGAGCCGGTCCTTCAAGAGGTAGCCACCTAACGAGTAGCCGAATTCATGTGCATCATTCTTCTGCTTGACGTCCTGGTGGTAGGCAAACTTGGTCTCGTCTCGCGAGCTCAATAATAACCTTGGGGTGGGCGCGGCGTTCAGCTTATTTCCGGAAAGGTAATAGTGAATATCGCCGTGAAAGGCGTTGCCGCCGGACTTCGTAATCGCACTGATTACGCCGCCCATGGCTCCGCCATACTCGGCCGAGATACCGCCCGTTTTAATTTGAACTTCCTGGAGGATCTCGAAGGCTGCGTCCTGGCGCGACTGGCCGTTGATCAGGCTTGTGGTGGAAATACCGTCCACGGTGAAGTTGTTTTCAGCGCCACTGGCGCCATTCACCTGAATGCCCCCTTCAACCACGCCGGAGTTGACCGATGTCGAAAGCACGGCGAGGTTCTGGAAGCTGCGCGCCTTTGGCAGCTTGTCAAACTGGTCGGCCGAGATGTTGTTGGCCATCGTGCTGTTGGTCGTATCGATCAGCGGCGGCGCTTCGCTCACCACCAAGGCCGTATCGGTTGACGCAATCGTCAATGGCGCATTCACGCGCAACGTCTTGCCGAGCGGTAGTATTACATCCGACACCTGCATCTTGCTGAAACCCTTAGCGTCGAAGCGCACACTATAGGTCCCAGGGTCCACATTGCGAAAGTTGTATTCGCCAGTCGGGCCGCTCTGCGTCTCCAGAACGCGGGCCGTTCCCTTGTTCGTGAGAAAGACCTGCACGTTGGGGATCGCCGCACCGCTAGGGTCGGTGACCGTTCCGATAATTTCGCCGAAGCGCTCTTGTGCCAGTGCCGGCATGCCAAGCGCTAATACAAGCGTCCATAGGGACGCGGTAGCGCTCCCTCGTAAGCTCTTCATATTTCTCATTCCATCCTGTTTGTCAGTATTGACGCTTCGATACATGGGATCTTACCTGTGGGCAAAATACCCGAAATCACCAGCGCCTGATTCAAGCCGGTGTAGCGAACTTGGCCATACACGCCGCGCAGGGACTTCTATGCGGCAGCGGCTAAAATTATTCATTTGATATTGACCCAGGCGCGATGTTCCTAAACGTGCCTCATTCCCAACCATTCAAAGCGTACCTGCGATAAATGTAGCACTTTCGTAACCAAGTATCTACAGGACTACTTGGCCATTGATTAAAATATATTAATCTCCGTGAAGCCCAAAGGGCTGGTTTCGAATCAGTCGGGGTCAACACAGGATAAACTGGAGGAAGGTTCCTTTTTCCCCGATGAATAACTCTGCCACTCTACGGCGCCAAGCCTTATTGGACGCGATCGAACAACGCATTCTAGTGATTGATGGCTCCATGGGCGCGCTGCTCCAACAGCGCTGCACTATTGAAGACTATGGCGGTTCGCAATACGAAAACTCGCCCGAGATGGTGTTGCTGACCCACCCGGATCTTATCGAAGGCGTTCACCGCTCCTACCTGGAGGCCGGGGCTGAGATCATCGAAACCGACACTTTCAACGGCACCCAGGTCGCGATGGCGGACTTCGCGCTTTCCCACCGTGTCGACGAAATTAACATCCAAGGCGCCGCTTTGGCGCGCAAAGTGGCCGACGAATTCACGGTCAACACGGGCAAGCAGCGCTGGGTGGCTGGGTCAATGGGCCCAACCACCAAGGCGATTTCACTCACCGGCGGCGTGACGTTTAGTGAACTGCGCGACGGTTTCTATCAACAGGCCAAAGGGCTTTATGAGGGCGGAGTCGATATCCTGCTGCTGGAAACCTGCAACGATACGCTGGCGATCAAGGCCGGCATCCTGGGTATCCAGCAGTTGAGCCGTGAGGTGGGCTTTGACGTGCCGCTGATGATTTCGGGCACGATCGAAAGCAGCGGCACCATGCTGGCCGGGCAGCGAGTGGACGCACTGTGGACCTCAATCTCGCACGCGCATGTTATTAGCGTCGGCCTGAACTGCGGCACTGGGCCGGAGTTCATGACGGACCATCTGCGTACCCTCAACGAGATGTCGCATACGCGTTTGTCCTGCTACCCGAATGCCGGACTGCCGAACGAAGAGGGCAAGTTCGACGAAACGCCCGACATGCTGGCGGCGCAGATGAAGCGCTTTATCGACAACGGCTGGCTGAACTTCGTAGGCGGCTGCTGCGGCACCACTCCCGCACACATTGCCGCCATTGCCAAGATGACCGCGGGCCGTCAGCCGCGCGCTCTGCCGGCACGGCAGCATCGCGCCTATTATTCGGGCATCGAAATGGTGGAGGCCGAGGATTCTAACCGGCCGCTGATCGTCGGCGAGCGGACCAACGTGATCGGCTCGCGTTTGTTCAAGAATCTGGTGAACGAAGAGAAGTGGGAAGAGGCGAGCGAGATTGCGCGGCGGCAGGTCCGCAACGGCGCTCATATCATCGACGTCTGCCTGCAGCAGAGCGAGCGCGACGAAACCAACGACATCCCGGTTTTCTACGGGAAGCTGGTGAAGAAAGTCCATGCGCCGGTGATGGTGGACACGACTGACCCGAAAACGGTTGAGTTGTCGTTGAGTTATTGCCAAGGCAAGAGCATCATCAATTCCATCAATCTGGAAGACGGCGAAGAGAAGTTCGAGCGGCTTTGTCCCATTGCGCTGTCCTATGGCGCGGCGGTTGTGGTGGGATGTATCGACGAGGATAAACTCCAGGCGCAAGCCTTCACCCGCGAGCGTAAGCTTGAAATCGCCCAGCGCTCCTACGATCTGCTGACGGGCAAATACGGTTTGCAGCCCGAAGACATCATCTTCGACCCGCTTGTGTTCCCGTGCGCGACCGGTGACGAGAATTACATCGGCGGCGCGGTCGAGACGATCGAAGGTTTGCGGTTGATCAAGGAGAAGATTCCTTACGTCAAGACGGTGCTGGGCGTCTCCAATATCTCGTTTGGATTGCCGCCGGCTG
>JAYUSQ010000056.1:0-7831 GCA_043755595.1 Acidobacteriota bacterium
CGCCTGACGATACTGGTGACAGCGGCGATGGCGGTGGAGATCGCGATAGGCGCCGATGTCCATCACGATGTCGTAGACGTAGAGGCCGCCGCGGAACTCGCGCAGTAACTCATCGTGCCGCGTGCGGGAGCGCAGCGCTACGTCAATCACTTCCATGCGACGCGCGGCGGACCACCCGCTCACCAGCGCGTATAGCTCACGATACGGGCGATTAGTGACGGGATAAAGAAGCGTCGCCGCGATATCACACGTCGTATCGGCCGGCTTCAACAAATCCACGGACTCCACCGCAAGCCCCGCCTCCGGCGCTGGCAAATTCTGCGCGGCCCACAGCCGTAGATCCTCGCGCGATTGACGCAGGTGCTCGTCATCATTCACATACTTCGCAAGCGTCGGCGCGACCGGTTGCGCAGACGCCGCGTCCCAAGCGCAATCTGGCGGCGCGGCGCACGCCTCCGCCATCTCAGCGGCGAGCGAGCGGATCTCGGCGTACTCCGATACTTTCATCCGGCGGATCTGCCGTTCCAGCGTGCGTATGCTCACCACTTGGCCGACACCAGTAGGAATGCCGAACGGGAGAAAATATCGCGCCACATCGAACGCGCGCGCCGTCAGATTGCGCAAGTACGCGTCCTGCTTCATGTCGGCGGGGCGCGGCAATTGCTGCTGTAAGTATTCGAAAATCGTGTCGTGAGTCGAGCGATACGCGCTCAACAACGCCTGCGCAGCTTCGTGATACGCAGCCGCCTGCGCGCCATCGAATTCAGGAGGCGTGATCACTCCGCTCTTGCCGAAATCCTGATAGCGTGACGACCGCGCCTGGCCGTCCCAAAGCTGCTCATCTTCCGCCTCCGTCGCGGCGATCTCCGACACGCCTTCCAGGCACACGACGACGTGGCCCAGATCGGCAATCGAAGCGTGGCCGTACTGGAAGTAGAAGCTCTCCAGAAACTTCGCCGAATCGTGCGTGCGGACCCATTCGATGGATTGGCGAATTGAGTCCGGCGAACGGCTGTAGCGCGCCAGCGCATAGGCGCATTTTTCGGGTGGCACGCCGGCCACGGTCAGCACACGTTTTGGCTGTTCGGAAGGCAACCCGCTATGATAGCGGACTCAACTATGCAGGTTAAAATCCGCCGCCTTCACCCTGATGCCAAGCTCCCGCAGTACGCCCACGGCCCTGCGGAAGACGCCGGGCTCGACCTCTGCGCCGCCGTCGGCGTGACGCTGCAGCCCGGCATTCCGGCGCTGGCTCCCACTGGGCTCGCGATCGAATTGCCTGCGGGTTTTGAGGCCCAGATTCGTCCGCGTAGCGGCCTCGCGCTGCGCCACGCGATCACGTTGCCGAACTCGCCGGGCACGATCGACCCGGCGTATCGCGGAGAGATTGGCGTGATCATGCTGAATCTCGGCCGTGAGCCGTACACCGTCACCAAAGGCGACCGCATTGCGCAGTTGGTGATCGCCCGCTACGAAGCAGTGGAGTGGATGGAACTGACCGAACTGTCGGACACAACGCGGGGCGAAGGCGGCTTCGGGTCCTCAGGACGATAAGCGCGCGCGGGAACAAATCCAACCGCGCGGGTGTCTAATAGTGGAACTGTGATCGCCTGGCTGTCCGGCCGTTTCGCCTCCTTGCGCGCAACGCCCTTAGGCTGTTTGGTAGAACATTTCTTCGCCGGATTGTTCCGGTCCAGCGGAGACACCGGCCCGTCCGAGTACGAACTGAGTCCCTCCGGCCTGCTCGGTTTATTGGCCGTGCCCGGCGCGTTCATGGCGATGTCGCTATTCGGAAAATACTCGTCGTTACTGCGTTTCATCAAGGGCGAGAAGGCTTTCGATATCTTCACGGCGTCACTCCCGGACAAGTATTTCTTCATCGTCTTTTCGATGGTGGTCACCGGCGTGGTGGCCGTCCTGCAGTGGGATCGGATCCTGCCCAGCCGCGCGGACTACTTCAATTTCGCCCCACTCCCATTGCCTTTGCGCAGCGTGTTTCTAGCAAACCTCGCGGCCATTCTGATTGCCGTGGCGGTCTTTGCCGTGGACGTGAATCTGGTTTCCACGGTGCTGTTCCCGCTGGTGGTGACGGCGGACTCCGGCACCGGCGTGGGTTTCACAGGCTTTCTCGCATTCATAGCCACGCACGCGCTCTGCACGATTCTCGCGAGCCTGTTCACTTTCTTCGCCTTCGTGGCCGCCAGCGGCACGTTGATGATGGTGTTGCCGGCGGCGGCGTTCGCAAAAGTCTCGTTGTACCTGCGTGTGTCGGCGTTAGCCGCGCTGTTCGCCGTGTTGACCACCAGCTTCGCGGTGCTTCCCGCCGTGCGCGGCCTTGCCACACATCCAGATTCACTGGTGCGATGGTTGCCGCCAGTTTGGTTTCTCGGGCTCTATCAATGGATGCAGGACCGCGCCTCAGCCCCACTGGAAGCGCTGGGGATGCTGGCGTTGCAGGCGACAGCGTTCGCCTTTGTCGCGGCGATGGCCGTGTATACCGTCAGCTATCGCCGCTATTTCCTGCTGATTCCTGAGTCGCTGGAATCGCGCCCGGCAGCGTCCAGCGAACGCCGCAGCCGCATCGGCGCCTGGCTAAACCGCGTGTTGTTGCCGACTGGCTTCCAACGCGCGTGTTACCACTTCGGCATGAAGACGCTGCTGCGGAGCGAGACGCATTGCCTGGTGTTTGGCGGCATCACGGCGTTGGGAGTGGTGGCGGCGGCACAGCGGGCCGTGCGGGCGGCCGAATCGGGGAGGCTGGCGATGTGGTTGTCGCTTTCTTTCATCGTGGCCTATTGCGTGATTGTGGCGCTGCGGTTTGTGTTTGAAATGCCGGTGGGGCTGCGCGCCAACGTAGTGTTCCGGTCAGGGTTAGACCCGCACGCACACGAAGTGGGATCGGTGGCGCGGAAGATGATCTGGACGTTCCTGTTGCCCGGCGTGATCCTGCCTTCATTGCTGATCGGCGCATGGGCGATGGGCCCCTTGGATGGAATGCTGCATGCCGTGATGGTCACGACGGCTTGTTGGGTGCTGATGGAAGGCCTGTTGCTGCGATACCGCAAGATCCCGTTCACTTGCTCCATGCCGCCGTTCCAAAACGACGTGATTATGGTGCTGTTTCTTTACGTGCTGGGCTTTGTGGCGTTCGCGTTGCTGTTGCCCGGGATCGAACAGGCGCTCCTGGCCGATAAAAGGCTGATGCCGCTCGTGCCCGCGATGGCCGCCGCCGCAGCCTACTTCTCGCGACAGGCGCGCGGCGACACAGATCACGACCGCTTCCTGATCTACGAAGATCGGCCGGAAGCGGCGGTGACGGTGATTCGACTGGCCGAGTAAGACGTTTTCAGGGCTGCCCGCGCGAAACCATAAAGTGCGCTAGAATAAATGCAGCAAGCTAATCCGCTACCTTCCTACTGTTTCGTCGTTGGGTCCGCTGATTCCTCGCCCTCTACTAAATGAAAACCTTTTCCGAACTTCCTCTATCTACGCTCCTTCAAACCAATCTGGCTCAGAATAAACTGGTTGAGCCAACACCCGTACAAGCCCAGGCCATTCCGCCCCAATTGGACGGCCGCGATGTCGTCGTCACGGCGCAAACCGGCACGGGAAAAACGCTCGCCTTTCTTCTGCCCATTTTGCAGAGCTTAGGCAAGAACAAGGTAAACCCGGGCGCTAGCGCCCTTATCCTTAGCCCAACTCGCGAGTTGGCTATGCAAATCGACGAGACGTTCAAGCGCATCGCCAGGGGTACGAACTTACGTTCGGCCGTGGTCGTGGGCGGCATGAGCGAACAGCGTCAATTGCTCGCGATCCGGCAAGGCGCCCAACTGATTATCGCCACGCCTGGCCGCTTGTTCGACTACTTGGAACGCCGGCTGATCAGGCTGGGTGGCGCCAAGATGTTGGTGCTTGACGAAGCGGACCGCATGCTCGACATGGGCTTCCTGCCGACGATCAAGACGATTCTCGCTGAACTCCCCGCCGATCGCCAGACGATGTTTTTCTCGGCGACCATGGATCCAACCGTGGCGCACCTGATCACCGCCTACACCAAGAACCCGGTCCGCATCGCCGTCGGTTCGATCACCAAGCCGCACGAAGGCGTGGAACTGCATCTTTACGAAGTGGAGCAGGATCGCAAGCTGGGTCTGCTGGAGAAGATGCTGAAGGAAGAGCAAGGCTCCTTCCTTGTCTTTGCCCGCACCAAGCACGGGGCGGAGCGTCTCGCCAAACGGCTGGCCACCAGCGGCGCCAAGACCACGGCAATTCATGGCGATCGCACGCAGGGACAACGCAACCGGGCGCTGAAGGGTTTCCAGGACGGCGATTATCGCGTGTTGGTGGCAACCGATGTCGCTGCGCGCGGTATTCACGTCGAAGGCATCGCCCATGTGGTCAATTACGATCTGCCACAGATGGCCGAAGACTTCATTCACCGCGTCGGCCGCACCGGGCGCGCCGGAGCGAAGGGCGTGGCTTCCACGTTTGGCACCCGCGGCGAGCGTGGCGAAATCGGCAAGATCGAGCGGCTGCTGGGCCTCAAGCTCACGCGGCGCACGGTGTCGCCCGAGATCGCTCGGGAAGTGAAGGAAAAGTACTCCGAAGCCGAAGCGGCTCCTCGTGGCGCGACTGCCGTCCGCACATATTCATCGGCTCCTCCGGCGGCCCGTGCGGCGGCTGCTGGACCGGCCGGGCCGCCCCGGTTCGGTAAGCCTGCCGCCGGCGGTGGTGGGGCTCATGGTGGTTTAGTTCACCGTGGCGCCAAGCCCGCCCGCGATTCGTTCCGGAAGAAGTTCTCCGGTCCTCCGGCTCGCCGTTCGGGCGGCCGGGCCAAATAGTAATAGCTACGTTCCCAACCTGTAGTTAATGAGCGGTGAGCCGGGGGAAAAACCGGCCCACCTGCCTCATGTAGTCGCGATATCGATCCCCGAACTTCGCCAGCAAATACTTTTCTTCGGTGCTCGTACGCATTGCCAGTATTGAGAAGGTCGTGATCGACCCGAGCGGCAGGAGCCACGTTCCCAGCGCCAATCCCAAACTCAATCCGACCATCAGAATCCCTAGATACATTGGGTTTCTGACGTAGCGATATGGGCCGTGGCTAACGAATTTCGCCGCCTCCCGCGTGACCACCGTATCGGTGAGGTTGCGCCCGAGCGTAATAAACATCCAAGCCAGCCAGCCGATTGTGATGGCAAAGCAACCCACTCCCACCCAGCGCGCCCATTCCGGCATCGCGATGGCCGCCCACTCAAACCATGACGGATTCCACAACCACGCGGCCGCGGTTCCAAAGGTCCCCAATCCAGCCATCCGCAGGGAGATCAGGATAGGCCAGCCTTCGCGCGTGCGATCGATTTTCTCTTGCGATTGCGCGGCTCGGATCCGGTGATAACCGCCGACAACGAGGAAGATCAGGCTAAGGTAGATCAGTATTGAGCGGATGGCTTCGGGCATGAGTTAACTATAGTTAACTAGACTGGTTTCGTCAAGAAAATTCTTACAGGCCGCCAGACCTCACTCCTGACGAAAGGCGGCCAGTGGGTCGATTCGCGATGCGTTCCGGGCGGGCAGATAGCCGGCAAGAATCGCCGCGATCACCAGCGTCGCCACTGATCCCGCCAGCGCCAGAGGCGGGCAAACCGATGGCAAACCCTGCGGCGGGCCAGCAGGATCACCTCGCCAAGCACCATCCAAACCACGTGACCGCGTTGCGCCCCGAGCGACATCCGGATACCGATCTCGCCGGTCCGCCGCGCGACGTTGTGCGACATCATGCCGCAGAGGCCAACGCACGCGATTGCGAGAGCCAGGAGAGCAAAGGCGGTGCATAGTTTGGCAAACGTGATTTCCTGGTTGATGCTCTGATCGACCCACTGGCTTTGGCTTCTCAAGTCGTGGGCAATCCATTATCGTTCTGCTTGTTTTTGGCTGTTAGAGCGTTTATCCTATCGAATGGAGGCGAGTCGAAATTGACGGGACAGGATTGATCTCAATGTATTGAAAGGCGCTTCCGATTTACTGCAATAGCGCCTAATTGTCCTTCCGTCTCGATCCCTCCCTCACCTCCCTCACCCAGACGAATGGGACAAGTTGACGCCGCTTGTGATAGAGGAGAAGTCAGAATGAGAATGTGGATTCTGCTATTTTCAGCCCTGAACCTGTTCGCTCAGCCGAACATCGACGAATTCTTTGAGCGCTTCAACAAGGAATGGGTTCGCGGCGACCCGCAACGCGCCACGCAGGTCCAGCTATTCTCTCCCGAGGAACAGGACAAGCTGGACCGTGAGCTGACGCCCCAGTCATTGAAGTATCAGCAGGAGCGAATTGGGCTGGCCCGGAAGACTCTGGCGAAACTGAAGCGGTTCGACCGGTCGAAGTTCTCCGAATCGCAGCGCATCTCCGCCGCGATCATGGAATGGGCCCTCGATTCGATGATCCGTGGCGAGCGCTTTCTGGAGCACTCCTATGTCTTGAACCAGCAGTTTGGCATTCTACGGTTCCTGCCGCAGTTCATTGCGGAGATGCCGATTCGCAGCGAACGAGATGCGCAAAACTATGTCGCAAGGCTGAGCCAGGTGGCCGTTCGAATGGACGAAGCCCTCGTCGACGCCCGGCGCCGCGAGAAGGCAGGCATCGTCCCTCCGAAGAGACTGATTTCCGTCACGCTGGACCAGATGAAGCGCTTTGTCGCGCCGGAGCCGGCGAAGAACCTCTTCGTCACGACATTCTCGGAACGGCTGGAGAAGGTTTCGAACCTCAGCGCGCCGGCGAAGAACGATCTGATGAAGACAGCCGAAGTAACGGTTGGCGACTCGATTTATCCGGCGTACCGGCGGGCGATCGCGCTGCTCGAATCGGAACTGCCGGTCGCGAGCGCGGACGACGGATTTTGGCGGCTTCCGAACGGTCTTGCTGCCTATGACGAACGGCTGCGCAGGAACACCACGACATCGCTCTCGGCCGAGGAGATTCACCAGATCGGACTCAAGGAAGTGGTTCGAATCGAAAAGGAGATCGATCGCGTCCTTGCGGCGTTAGGCGAGACCGAGGGCACTCGCGAAGAACGGCTGATGCACGCCGAGGCCAAGCGGCCGGGCGTGCTGGAAAACAAGCCCGGCGCGCCGGAAGCGATTCTCGCCGAATATGGCCGGATCATTCGCGACGCGGAACGGCACGCGGCGGCATTGTTCGATCTGCGGCCGAAGGCGCCCGTGCAGGTCCGGCGAGTGGCTGCGTATCGGGAGGCCAATACCCCCGCGTCGTACACGATGCCAGCGCCGGATGGCTCCCGTCCGGGCACGTTTTGGGTGCCGTTCCGCGAACCCAGGATCTTCGCGAGCCGAACTCTGGCGTATCACGAAGCAATACCGGGCCACCATTTCCAACTCGCCCTGCAGCAGGAGAACCCCGATCTGCCCCGGTTTCGCCGTCACCAGATTTTCGGGACCAGTTCCGCTTTTGCTGAGGGCTGGGGGCTCTATGTGGAGCGGCTTGCCTGGGAACAGGGCTGGTACAAGGATGACCTGTACGGCGAGCTCGATTATCTGGTTTCTTCCGATCTGTTTCGCGCGAGGCGGCTGGTTGTGGACACCGGGCTGCACGCCAAGCGGTGGAGCATCGACCAAGGTATCGCTTACGGGATCCAGCGAAGCGAGGTGGAGCGATACGCGGCGAATCCAGGCCAGGCGTGTTCGTACAAGATTGGCGAGTTGAAAATTGTCGAACTGAGGGAGAAAGCCAGGCGCGAGTTGGGCGAAAGTTTTTCGCTGAAGGAGTTCCACAACACGGTGTTGAGACATGGCCTGATGCCGATGGATGTTCTGGC
>JAYUSQ010000057.1:0-7823 GCA_043755595.1 Acidobacteriota bacterium
CAGGCGAGCCAAATTCTCATGAGCGTCGATCTCGATGGCGCGCACCAAGCCTCAATGCGCGAAGGCAAGCTCGTGATCCAGCGCCAAATCCCACTCCAACCGATGCGCCTGACCTTCTCACCGGACTCCAAGCAGTTGCTCATTGAACGGCAAGCCCCAGACACTTCAGCCTTTCTTGAGCGTATGCACCACCGCCGCGGCTTCCAGCACCCATATGCGCTTGAAGACGTGTGGGCCTTCTCGGTCGACTTCTTTATCGCCGCCGTCATCTTCTGGTCGCTCTCCGGCCTCTGGATGTGGTGGGAGTTGAAAGTGACGCGGCGGCTTGGGGCTCTCGCTCTCCTCGCCGGTATTTCACTCTTCGCGTTTTTCCTGGCGGTGCTCTAACCATGAAACTCCTCCACCTCAACCGCCGCGCGCACCTTTACCTTGCGCTCGTCCTGCTCCCTTGGTTCCTGATGTACGGCGTCAGTTCGATTCCGTTCAGCCACAACCAATACTTTGAGGACCGCGACAAGGCCAAAGGAATTCCGTTATGGACCAAACGCTTTGAACGCACCTACGAAATAGCGATTCCCGAAGGCCCGGAATTGCTCGCCACCGGCGGCCGGATCATGAGCGACAACGGACTCAGCGGGGCTCATGGAACCTACCGCCAAAGCCCCAATCAGGTCAACGTCTACATCTACACCTTCTGGCATTCCACTCAACTGAAATACTTCATCGCCGAAAAAAAACTCGTTTGCGAAGACCGGCGATTCCGTTTCGAACATTTCCTCACCGGCATGCACGCCAAGGGCGGCTTCGAACAGGGCGGACTCCACAATCTTTGGGCGGTCATCGTGGACATTGTCTGCTTCGCGATGATTTTGTGGATTATTACCGGTATCGTGATGTGGTGGACCCTGCCTTTTGCGCGTATGTGGGGATGGGTCGCGTTTGGCTCGGGAATTGCTTCGTTTACTTGGTTTGCATGGCATCTTTGACGCAACGTTTCGTGTGCTGAAGTCGTCAGACAGTCATAAGAGAAGCACCGCGCTGATCCTGTGCCTCTTGGCCACGAACACATTTGCCGAAGACTATTTTCCACTCCACGTTGGCAACCAATGGATCTACCGCACCGTGCTCGAGAATCGTTGGTTTTCAAACTCGACGTTGACTACCATCGATATTCCGCGCACTGAAACCATTGGCGGTCAAACATATTCCGTAGTCCGTGGTTTTGAAGACGGCCCGGCTCTTTTGCGAATGGCCGAAGATCGCACCCTGTACCGCTTCAACAGCGAATCAAAATCCGAAGAAGTCTGGGCCGCCTTCAACACCAAAGAGGGTGACACCTACCAGACCGCCATCAACTCCTGCAACAAAACCGCGCGTGTCGAATCGCGCAGCGCCAAGTCCACCGTTCCCGCCGGTGATTTCGCCGGTGCTTGCGATTCGCTACCCTGCGGCTAACTGTGCCGATGCAGGCCTCGACACCGAAATCTACGCGCCGTATATCGGTCTGATTGAAAGAACCTCGGTCACCATCGCTGGACCGCGCCGGATGCAACTCGTCTATGCGCGCCTCGGCGGCGTCACAGTATTAAGTGCGCCCGAAGTTTCATTCACCCTGGCTCTGGACAAAACCGTTTACGCGAAAGAAGAGCAGGCCCCCGTACGCATGGCGCTCCGTAACGCGACGCCCGATCCACTCACCCTCTCTTTCACCTCCGGTCAACGGTTCGACATCGTCATCCGCAGTCAGTCAGGGGCGGAAGTGTATCGATGGTCCGCCGCGCGCACCTTTATCAGCCTGGTAAGCGAAGAAACCATCGCTGCGGGGGAAAGAAATTACGCCGAGACCATTCCACTGACCAACAACAGCGGCCAACCCCTGGCGCCCGGACGTTACTCCATCGACGCTTGGATCGCCAACTCTTTGGCTCCGCAGTATGCAGCCACGATCGCTTTCGACATACGATAGAAGGCGGACTACAAAAGCCTTTGCCATCGCCATCACCCAAAGAATTCAAAGAAGCGCAGCGCGCACAAGTCAGTATGCTCTCGGCGCTGGAAAAGCGCACGCTCATCTGGCTGGCCGAAAGAATGCCCGCCGCGGTCAACTCCGATCACCTAACCTCGCTTGGCCTGCTGTCGTTGATTGCCGCCGGCATTAGCTATTGGTACGCACGAGAAAACAAGATCGGCCTCCTCCTGGTGATCGTCTTTCTCATCACCAACTGGTTCGGTGATTCGCTCGACGGCACGCTCGCGCGCGTGCGCAAACGCCAGCGTCCCCGCTACGGCTTCTATGTCGATCACATCGTGGACATGTTTGGAACGTTGTTCCTGTTGGGCGGCTTAGGACTGTCCGGCTTCATGTCTCACTCGGTCGCCACCGCGCTCATTGTCGTCTACTTCATGTTATCGATCGAAGTCTACCTGACCACCTACACGATCGGCACCTTCCACTTGTCGTTCTGGAAATTCAGCCCCACCGAACTCCGCATACTTCTCTGCATCGGCAACCTAGTGCTGCTAGCCGGACACACGCACGCCCGCCTGGGCGATCGCGAGTTTCTGCTCTTCGACATCGGCGGACTGGTGGGTGTCGCCGGCATGATCGCGATGCTGCTCTGGGCCGTCTACCGGCACACCGTGCAGTTGTACAACGAAGAACGCTTGGACTAACGCAAAACCGTGCGCCAACTTCTGCTGCGCTGGGCCAAGTTTAATGCCGTCGGCGCCGCAGGCATCCTGGTGCAGTTGGCGGCGCTGGCGCTGTTCAAGAGCGGCTTCGCTTGGCCGCTGGAGTACGCCACGGCGGCAGCCGTCGAAGCCGCCGTGCTGCACAACTTCTTCTGGCACGAACGCTGGACGTGGGGTGAGCGGCGCAGCGGTGGCGGCTGGACTCAAACACTCTCGCGCCTTCTCAGATTCAATCTTACGACCGGTTTGCTCTCGATCGCCGCTAACGTCGTCTTCACCCGCCTCCTGGTGGATCGTTATCGGGTACCATATCTTGCGGCGAACCTGATGGCCATTGCAATTACCTCGATCGGAAACTTCCTCGTCTCCGAATACGTAGTCTTCCGGCCTCAGCGGCGCGAGCTATGACTCCATCGGCGATTGAATTCATGGGCGCCGCGCGCCGCTTTAATGATGGCTATACCGCCATTGAGAATATCGATCTGCGAGTCGAAGCAGGCCGCTTTGTCTCCGTTGTAGGCCCCAGCGGCTGCGGCAAATCGACCCTGCTCAATCTGGCCGCCGGCCTGCTCAGTCCCACCTCCGGGCAAGTCCGCATCTTCGGCGAACCTCTCAACGGGCTGAACACGCGCGCCGGATATCTCTTTCAACAAGACGCGCTGCTGCCCTGGAAAACCGCGCTCGAAAACGTCACGCTTGGCCCCACTTTCCAAGGCCGCGACGCCACCGCGGAAGCGCGCCAATGGATCGAGCGGGTCGGCCTGACCGGCTTCCATGATCGCTATCCGGCTCAACTCAGCGGCGGCATGCGCAAGCGAGTGGCGTTGGCGCAAACTTGGATCGCCGATCCCGACATCGTGCTGATGGATGAGCCCTTCAGTGCGCTCGACGTTCACACGCGCGTTCGCATGGAGGGCGAAGTGTTGGACCTTTGGGCCGGCTCCGGAAAAACGGTCCTGTTCGTCACGCACGACCTCGAAGAAGCGATCGCGCTCGGTGACGAAGTCGTAGTGCTGTCGGCTGGCCCAGCCGCGCAAATAGTGGCGCGCTTCGAAATTGATCTGCCGCGCCCGCGTCCACTACTCGACATCCGCACGGAATCGCGCTTTCACCAACTCTACGCCCAGGTCTGGACGGCGCTCCGCGCCGAAGTGATGAGGAGCCATGAGCGCCAACTCTAGTGATCGCTGGATGCCCGTCTGGCAGGTCTTGCTTGGGGTATCGATGTTATCGCTGTGGGAAGCAGGGTCGCGCAGCGGCTGGCTCGACAAGTTCTTCTTCAGCCGCCCGAGCGATGTCGCCGCGCGGGTGTGGGAGTGGATTGCCGCCGGGTCGATCTGGCCGCACCTGGGCACCACCATCCTCGAAGCGGCGCTGTCTTTTCTAATCGGCGGAGCCGCCGGCATCGGTTTCGGATTTCTACTGGCTCGCCGGCGTTGGCTCGGCGCACTGCTCGACCCCTACGTGCGCATCGCCAATTCACTGCCACGCGTCGTGCTCGCCCCGATCTTCCTGCTCTGGTTCGGCCTCGGCATCTGGTCAAAGGTCGCTCTGGGAGTGACCGTCGTGTTCTTTATTGTGTTCTTCAACACCTTCCAGGGCGTGCGCGAAGTAGATCCGGTTCTGATCAATAACGCGCGTATGTTGGGCGCTCGCGAGCGAGACTTGGTTCGCCACGTGCTGCTCCCGAGCGCGCTAGCCTGGATCTTCTCAAGCCTCCACGTGAGCGTAGGCTTTGCCATCATTGCCGTCGTGGTCGGTGAGTACCTCGGCTCTTCCCGCGGCATCGGTTACGTCATCGCACAAGCCGAAGGGGTCTTCGACACAACTGGCGTGTTCGCGGGCCTGACAGTATTGTCAGCCGTGGTTCTCGTGGTCGGCGCCGGGGTGAATGCCGCTGAACGCCGTCTCCTGCGTTGGAAGCGTCAGGCCTAAAGAACTTCCCGCTAAACGTAACATGCCGATTCCGAGCCGCGCACGCAAGTAAGCGGTTCTTACGCGTGCGGCTCGAACTTCCACGTCGGCGGCACAAGACCCTTGACCCGCAAGTAAGTCACCACCTGCCCTCGATGATGCGCCGTGTGCATGTAGGCACGGAAAAGCATATCCAACGCCGAGTGCGTGGGGGCTTTCGGGAAGGGCGTGATGTCCGTCCGCATGAGGTCCTTCTCAGTCATTCGATCCAGAGTGGCCAGCGAAAAGTCAAAGGTGGCCGTGACGAACTTCCGCACCGCTTCCTTGTTGTCGAGCGGATACTCCTTCCGGACGTCCGCATAGGTCTTGGGCAGTTTGTCTTCCACCCCGAGCGACGTGCCGAATGCCCGGAAGTAAGCGACATTCGCCCAACCGAGATGCGCCAGTTGATCGCCGAACCCACGCTGCGTTGGATGAGCCTTGAAGTCAAAACTATCCGCAGGCATGGCGTCCAGCATCGCCAGTGTGTATTCTTTGGTGTCCACCCAATGCAGGCGGAAGCACGTATGTAGCGCCTTGGCGAATGGGTTGGTCCACCCCGTGGTTTGAGCGAGCGAAGCAGCGGGAAGGGCGGCCATCGCAGAGAGCAGCATGTCGCGGCGATTTTGCATCCTCTGATCCTAGCGCTTCCGCACCCCTCAAGTTAGGTTCAGGGCCGGCTTAACGACTCCAGCGCCTGCTTCACTACCGGGTCTTGCTTAAGTTCCACTTCATCCCCAAGCTCGACGCCCAGCGACTGATTGAAAATCTCCTGATGAACCCGCATCCGGATCCATTCGCGGTTGGTAGCCCACTCGGCTACCCCGGGGCGGACATTGCGCTCCGACAGAAACACTTGCAGGTCATCCAGCAACTTGCCGTCCACTACGAACTCGGGCGTGATGGCGGGCTTCTTAGCCAGAAACTCTGTTGCGAAAGCCATGAGTACGCCGTTGGCGTCAAGGAAAGCCTGTAGCCGCGATTGACGCGCATGGAGCACTATCTCGTCAGGCTCAATCCCGCCGCCGCCTTTTAACAGGCGTCCCCCACCACTCTTGAACACGGTCCCAGCCGGTTCAAGATTGGCATACAGCGGTTGGCCATCGCGCAACTGGCCTTCCTTAAGGGGCCGCTGGATGGACCGTCCGCTCGGCGTGAAATAGAATGCGGTCGTGATCGCCGCTCCCGTGCCTTCCGGCAGCGAATAGACGCTCTGCACCAGCCCCTTGCCAAAAGTTGGCACGCCCAAAACTCGCGCGCGGTCATGATCCTGCAGCGCGCCAGTGACGATCTCCGACGAACTGGCCGTCTTTTCGTTCACCAGAATCGCCACCGGAAAATCGTAGGGCTTTGCTTCGCCGGGTACCTTCACTTCCTCATGCGACCGCGCTCGGCCGCGGACGGTCACCAACGTTTGTCCAGGCTTGAGAAACAACGCGGCCGCCTCCAGCGCAGGGCCAACGATTCCTCCGCCGTTGTTCCGGAGGTCGAGAACCAACCCCTTCAAGCCGGCCCCGCCGATTTTTTCTATTGCGGCCTTTAACTGCTTGCCAGTCTCACCCTCAAAACTCGTGGCCCGCACAAAGCCAATCCCCTCGGCCAGCAGGAAGGCACGATCCACCGATGGCGACGCCATCTCTTCGGGCGTCAACGTAAAGCTAATCAGTCTCGCATTGCCCGGCCGGCGCACTGCTAACTGAGCGGGACGTTGGCGGCTCTCGCCCAGCACCTGCACCAACTGTTCCATAGTAAGTTGCCCGAGCGCGATGTTGTTGATTCCCACTATTTCATCGCCCGGAGCCAATCCCGCCCGAGCCGAAGGCGCATTCTGCACCACCTGCAGAATAATCACGCGGCCTGGCAAAACCGACACCACCGTGCCAAAGCCCTTCGACGTGGAACGTTCCATGTTCCGAAGCTGCTCCATCTGCTCGGGTCCCAGGAATGCCGAGTGCGGATCCAGCCCTCGCATCATGGCAGGCAATGCGCCGTCATAGATGGCTGCGTTCGCACTAACCGGATCGGCCGCATGAGACTCCACCAACGCGTAGACGCTGGCGAATTTACGCAATGCCTGTTCGAGATCGTTCGGTTCGGACGCCTGCGGCAAAAACAGCAGGGCCAAAGGCGCAAGCCACATCGTTAGAGAATTCGCTTTCCAAGCGCGGACGCCACCAGTTGCACGGCCAGATCCGCCGTTCGATTCGCAATGTCCAGCACAGGATTCACTTCCACCACGTCAAGCGCGAGCATCAACCCCGAATCTCCTGCCAGTTCCATTGCCAGATGGGCCTCACGATACGTCAATCCCCCGGGCACGGGCGTCCCTACTCCGGGAGCCTGTTGCGGATCGACCGCATCCATGTCGAGCGAAAGATGAAACCCTGCCGTGTCCGTAGTGGCGTAACGGATCGCATCCATCATCACCGGCTTCAAGCCGCGTTCGTCGATATCGCGCATCGTGAAGATATGGATGCCGGACTCGCGCACGGTTTGCCGCTCCAACTGATCGACATCGCGCAGCCCTACGATCACCGTGTTCTTCGCCGCCACCTTGGGCGCATAGTTGTAGAAATGCGTTAGCTCCTTCGGGCCGCGGCCCAACAGACAAGCTAGCGGCATGCCGTGAATGTTACCCGACATCGATGAGTCGGGCGTGTTCATGTCGGCGTGCGCGTCGATCCAAATGAGGCCGATCCCTTGCTTTTTCTTCCGGAAGTGCCGCGACACGCCCGAGACACTACCGATGGCGAGCGAATGGTCGCCACCTAAGACCAGCGGAAATCGGCCGTCGGCGGCGGCTTTTTCGACCAGCGAAGCCAGACGCCGGCAGGTCTCGGCGATTTCCGGCAGGTAGCGCGCGTGCGGGTTACCCGCGTCGCGCGATTCGGCTTGCACAACGTCGACGTTTCCGCGATCCTCAACCAGGTAGGAAAGCCGCCCAAGGCGCTGATGCAGTTCGGCTACGCGGATCGCGCTCGGACCCATATCGACGCCACGCCGGCCCGCACCCAAATCGAGCGGCGCGCCAATCAATGCAATGCGGGAAGGACGCATCCTACTATTGTGACTCGAATCGCCGGGAGGCAGGTTGTTACTATCAAAGTGTGAGAATTGGCGATCTGTATGGGCGTGGTAAAGCTGTTTTTAGTTTCGAGTTCTTTCCTCCCAAGACCGAC
>JAYUSQ010000058.1:0-7804 GCA_043755595.1 Acidobacteriota bacterium
TCTCTCCCGGCTTCCTGCTTCCCGCAACTTCAGCTTCAGCCCAACTCATTTTCCTTGCCGCCTCAACTGCAAGGGGATGAGATCAGGAGTTCTGAGCCTCCACGGTTCGCGTCCAGGTTTCTGGATCTGGCCGCGCCGACGGGGCCTTCATCAACCCGCCGGCTTTCGGATCCACCACCAACGCAAAGCTATCCTGCTCGTCTTCCGGCAGCGAGCCAACTGGCGTGTAGGGGTCTGTCGAATCGAAGAATAGGAGCCGCCCCAGCTTCGGGTGTACGGTCACTGCCGGCTGGGTCACGGCCGGCGAGACCGAGATCGCGGAGATCGCGTGGTTAAACTGATGCGGCGAAGGCCAACTGTCGTTCACATAGTTGCGGTCGCCCGAATAAATCGCCACTGGGTAGGCCGTGATTCCGACCCTCTTGAGCATGGAGCGGAGGAGATTGGCTTTGTCCTTGCAATCACCGTAACGCTTCTGGAAGACCTGCGCCGCCGAGTGCGGTTTGTAGCCGCCGCCGCGTCCGGTGCCGGTCTGAATCGAGACATATGTCAAGGCCTGGACAAAGCGGCCGAGGGCCTGGATTTTCTCGAACTCTGACTTTGCGCCGCTGATCAGCTCCAAGGCCTTGGCTCGGATCGCCTCGTCGGCGTCCACCTGCGTGTCGTTCAGCCCGGCCAGCCAAGTCGAGACATCTTCCCAGGAGCTGAAAGGCTTTTGCTGCGTGCCGGTGGGGAAATAGGTCACCGATATCCGAGGCGAAAGAGCGCGCCCCGATGGAGCAAAATCTTCCTTTTCGACATTAGGTAAGTTGTTCAACTCCCACAGATAGATACCAGAAGCTGAAGTTTTTGGCTCAAGTTTTGCGTGATTGAATGTCTGCGCTTCCGCCGACCAGGAAACGGGCAAGCTTAGTGTGAGGCTGGACTTGACGACCGGCAGCGAGTTCTGGAACTCGAAGCCGAATTGGGTGAAAAGCGACTTCTCTTCGATCACCGACTCATAGCCGAAAATCGCCCCTGGATCGCTTTCGCGCGAGGCCGACGCGGTCTTATAGCGCGCCTCGTTGTAGATGTCGTTCTCGGTAACGGCGACATCAAGGATTTCATCCTTGCCGAAGCGTTTCATTTTTCCCGAAGGATAAATGAGCCAGGCCTTGAAATCCCGCACCTTATCTGTATCTGTGGTATAGACTTCCGCGCCGTTGGCATACCGGGCTCCTTCTTTGTTCAGCACCTTGACTGCGAAGCGGACGGTGTTCACCGCTTTGCCGGTTTCATCGATCGCAATATTCCGCTCCCGTAGCAACACGACAGCTGAAACCTTGGGTCCATATGCGGGTAATGTCGCCGCAGCCGCGTCGCGCATCCATTGCGGCGCTTCGTCGGCGGCGAAGGCGGCGATCGGGGTGGACAGAATCAGGAATACCAGGCTCAGGCGCATGTCTATTGTGCGCCTTGTCCCGGCTTGAGCGTGATCATATGGTTGTCTTGCTCGTGGACTGCCTCGAAGACCTTCTTCAACGCCGGATACGAGGCCTTGGCGACCATCAACCCCTCGACGCCCGGCGTGGTGCCCCAAGTGAAGCTTCGTTTATAGATTAGCTTTGTACCGGTCTGGTTCTTGAGCATCTCCACGGTGTATATGCCGAAGTTCGGAATGTTCAAGCCCGGCGGGGTAGACGGCTCGTCGAATAGCCAGCCCTCTGGCATGTCGATCGTCACCTCATCGTCTTCCTTCCAGCCGTATCGAAAGTAGATGTCGTGTTGGCGCGTATTGGTCTGAAACGTCGCGCCCAGGTTGCGCTGGAAGAAGGCGGGCTGGAGCAGGATCCGTTTGCCGGTGCGCGTCGCGTAGCCTGGTACGGAAACTTTGCCGCTCACCGTCAGCGGTTTGGCTGCGTCGAGCGCGTTCTCGATCTTGATGTCGCTCACCTCGCCTGTGCTGAGGCGCGACACCAGGGAATCCTTCCAGTCCTCGATTCGTTCGTTCTCCGAAAGGTTGTCAAGCCGGTTCCGCTGATCGACCGCGGCATGGCCTGAGTAGGTGAACTTGACCGTGCCTTCCAGCGTGCCATCGTCGAGAAGCTTGAACGCGGCGCGGCGCATTTTCACGCTGTCCTCCGCCTTCGTGACCGGTGTAACCACGAAGACCGGTTCCTTGGGATCGGTGATGAGCGCGTTCAAGCCCTCCTCCTCCCAACGCAGCGTGCCGGGAGCTTGCAGAGCCGAGCCCGGATCATAGAAGCGCCACTTGTCGCCCACCTTGACGGCCACGCTTTCGTCCTGCAGGAAGTGGCGCGTCATGTAACCGGGACGGAAAAAGCGTTCGCCCCGATCCGGAACCAACGCGATGCGCGCGTCCAAGCCGGAAGCTTGAGCCAACGCAACGAACAGGTAGCCAACGTCATACCGGTTGCCCATCTTCTGCTTCACCGTCATGCCCGGGTTGATGTTCCGCTTGAACGTGCTGCGTTCTTCGGCGGTGACGCCGGAGCCACTCCAGGACAGGTTGCGAATCTTGGTGCGGCAAAAGATTTCGATCGCGTCCAACTTCGCCTCGGGTGACGCGGCGCCGCTGGTGAGTTCCTGCGCGAGCTTCTTCAATTGGCCGTCAGCCTTGGTGACGTCTTTGCCTGCGTCGAAATCGGACTTGCCGACACTCTTCCAGAATTTTTCGGGATCGAGTTTGCGGTCGACTTCGTAATAGACCAGCATCCAGGCGCGCACCTCTTCGTCGGGCGGCATGAAGGGCTCACTCTTGAAGGCGGGAAGATTCTCCGCGGAAGCTTCCGAGTATCCATGGCGGGTTTTCGATCGCTCCCACTTTAACGGCGGCGCGTTGAATTGGATGGAGCGCATCTGCGGCGGATTCATCTCGCCGGGAAACTGCAGGGGCTTCACTTGATAGTTAGCGCGCCAGACGGGGATTTCGCGCTGAAAATAGAGATGAAGGTAGTTTGAGTTCGACTCGCGATGGATCTCGCGGTACTGGTACTCGACGATGTCGCCGGCCTCAACCTGAGGCATGGCGAATGACTTACCCTTCGCCTTGAAACCCTTGGTCTTGACCAAGTCCCGATCGAAGATCGCATCCTTCCTCAATTCGATAATCGTTCCATCCGGCTTAATCGTACGTCCGGAAATGCCCATCACCATCCGCTTGCCGATCACGGGGATCTCGACGGTGGCGTGGTCTTTCACACCGCGCTCGGTGTAGATCTTCAGCCGGACGTAGTGGTCGAACACCAAATCGATCCCATCGCCCATCCGTTTGTCTTCAACGGCCACTTCCCAAAAGATCGCTTCGGCATCGGCGTCCGCTTGAATCTTCGGCTTCTTGAGTTGCAACTCCGCAGGGTCAACCGGCAGCCATTCGGCCACGGCCGGTAGTGCGATCAGCAGACACCTAAGGGGGAGAAATGCCCGGAACTTCATGACGTGTGGCTTGTCCTTCTAATCGTGGATAACTTCCCGTAATAATCGGCCCACCAGCATCGCCCTAGAAGCCAGTCAGACGAATTTTCAGCTTACACTACAATCTTCACAAAATCACGCGCGTTTTTTAGATGAATGTTTGATTATGGAGAGGCCCCCGGCTTTTGCGACGAAATTGGTACTTTCGATGGTGAACGCAAACCATTGTCCGCTGGCCGTGATATGCTTACCGGCAATGCGGGTAGCCAGACAACAGACGGCTCGCCCGTTAGGAGTCTTCGAGATGTATCGTTCGATCACCTGCGTGCTATTGAGTTTCGCCGCCGCCAATGCACAAGACACCCGCGCTTCGCTGTCGGGAAATGTTACGGACCCAACTCAAAGCGTGGTGGCTGGCGCCAAGCTGAAGTTGACGAACACGAATACCGGGGTCGTCTTTGACGCGACTACCAACCTGTCGGGTCAATATCGATTTCTATTCGTTCAGCCCGGCGCTTATTCACTCAGCGCCGAAATGGCCGGTTTTCGCCGCTTTGAACGAACTGGCCTGGTGTTGCAGGTCGGCCAATCGAGTGAAGTCGACGTCGTATTGCAGGTGGGCGCGATCACAGAAAGTGTGACCGTGACCGGTAACGCCGCGTCGCTTGAAACCGAGAAGAGCGATCGCGGCTTGGTGGTGGATAAAATTCGTATCACCGATCTGCCGTTGAATGTGCGAAACCCAATTATGCTGACGCGTCTATCGCCGGGCGTCGCGCAGACCGGCGGCGCGGACCACTTGAATCCGTTTTCCAACAGCGGCATCTCGTCGTGGTCGATCAACGGCGGGCTGAACAACAACACGGAGTTCATCACCGATGGCGCGCCGAACAATGCCTTCTCCGGCCGCGCTAATCGGATCGCCTATGTACCGCCCGCCGATGCAGTCGAAGAGTTCAAGGTAATGACTACGGTTTATGACGCGCAGTATGGCAAGACTGGTGGCGGAGTAATTAACGTCTCCACTAAGAGCGGAACCAACGCCTTTCACGGCACCGCTTATGAGTTCCTGAAGCGCCCCATGTTCAATGCCAATACGTTCGCCAATAATTCCAAGGGACTGGAACGCGCCAGGACAGGGCTGGATCAATGGGGCTTTACGATTGGCGGCCCACTCAGCATTCCGAAGCTGTATAAAGGGAATGACCGCACGTTCTTTTTCTTTGCCGGAGAGGCCTACCATGAAGGGCTGCACTTCCCGGCCGAATCCAATACATCGGTCCCAACCGTGGCGCAGAAGAGCGGTGATTTCTCACGGACCTTCGACAACGCCGGACGCCAGGTGTCGATTTTCGACCCCGCAACGGGACGCCAGGAAGGCGCCAACTGGGTACGCGATGCTTTTCCCGGCAATCGCATCCCGGCGAATCGCATCAACCCGTCGGCGGCGAAGATTCTCTCGCTCTATCCCAACCCGAATACTTCGACGCCAGGATCGCCCGATTGGCAGAATAACTTCGTGCTGACGCCGAATCCGGGCTACTTCGATTTCCACAACTACAACGCGCGCGTCGATCACAACTTTTCGGCGCGCAATCGCGTGTATGCGCGGTGGGGTTGGAACCGGCACGAATCGTTCCGCATCAAGAACGCGATTCCTGGCGTGGGCGCCGATCACCAGACCGGCGGCAAGACCAACAACGGTCTCACGCTCGACTGGGTCAGCACGTTGAATAGCACGACGATCTTCAACCTGCGCAGTTCCATGACACGGTGGCAGGAGGATCTGCCGGGCTTCGATCACAAGTTCAGCGTGACGCAGTTGGGTTGGCCCGAGGCGCTCGCGAAGGCGCTGCCGGTCCAAGCCCGCGGCGGCACGCGTAACTTCCCGACGAAGTTACTGTTTGTGCAGGATTCAGTGGCGCGCCCGAGCACCGGCCGGCCGCCCTATGTCACCGTCGATTCGTTCGGGTTCTTAGGCTCGAATAGTTTTCTCTATGAACCAACCAATGTCTTCAGCCTGGCGCCGAACGTGGCGTTCATTCGGGGTAAGCACACTCTCAAGGCGGGGCTCGATTTCCGTCTTAGCCGCTTTACCGCACAGAACCCCGACTTCGCGGCCTCGCGGTTGAATTTCGATCGCGCCTTCACGAGGCAGAACTATCTGGTGCAGGATGCCGTCAGCGGCAACGGGATCGCGTCGCTGCTGCTGGGCTTGCCTGCCAGCGGGCTCATCGATAACAATGTGTTTCCCTACTACCAGACGAGATATGGCGCCTTGTGGGTTCAGGACGATTTGAAGATTACCCGCAAGCTAACGTTGAACCTCGGGCTGCGGTGGGACATGAACATGGCGCCAACTGAGCGCTTTGACCGCGCCAACCGAGGCTTCTTCGCCGACGCCGTGAATCCAATCTCGAATCGCGTCGACAAGACGCGTTTCCCTGGCTTCCAGGTGAAAGGCGGCATCGGATTCGCCGGCGTGAATGGCCTCTCTCGCAGTCCCTATAACAACGACTTCCGCACCATACAGCCGCGCATTGGCGGAGCGTACCAACTGAATTTGAAAACCGTGATGCGCGCCGGTTACGGCCGCTTCTATGTCAGCCCGGCCAGCCGCGGTTTCACCAACGGCTTCAGCATCCAAACTCCCTATGTTTCGTCGACCGATGCCGGGCGAACGCCCGCGAACAACATCTCGAATCCGTTCCCGCAAGGCGTGCTCCAACCGCCGGGAACGTCATTGGGGCTGGAGACGTTTCTCGGCCAGTCGCCCTCGTTTAGCAATGCGGCGTTCCGGACGCCCTACGTCCACCAAGTCTCGTTTGGGCTGCAGCGCCAGTTGCCCTTTAACATGCTCGTCGACGCATCCTATGTTGGTTCGCGCACCAGGAAGGCAGCGGCCAGCAAGCCATTCAATGAACTGCCGGTAGAAGCGTTGGCGTTAGGCGCCACCGCGTTGAATCAATCGGTGCCCAACCCCTTCCAGGGTTTGATCAATGCCGGTTCCTTCGCCGCCGCCACCGTGCCACGCCAACAATTGCTCCGGCCCTTTCCGCAGTTCGGAAGCTTCAACATGGATGACCGGAACGATGGCAAGGTCTGGTACAACTCTCTGCAGGTTTCGTTCGAAAAGCGCTACTCGCATGGGTTGACGTTTGTCGCGTCCTACACACTATCGAAGAACATCGAAGCTCTGACGTATCTGAATGGGCAGGACTCCGCGCCTGGCCGCACGTTGACCGCTTGGGACACGCCGCATCGCCTGACGATCGCCCCGATTTACGAACTGCCGTTTGGCCCCGGTCGAACCTTCTTCAACACCAATCACAAAGTGTGGGGGAAAGTCGCCGGCGGTTGGCAGACCGTGTTGACGTCGACCTTCCAGAGCGGAGCGCCAATGAGCATTCCGGGCGACGTTTATCTGCTCGGCGACCCGCGGCTGGAAAACCCCACCTGGGATCGACTCTTTAAAACTGGCGTGATCGACGTGAACGGCACCGTCCGCAATGTGCTGCCGGGCGAGTCGCCGGTCTTCCAGGTGCGGCCTCCGTTCACCCTGCGGACGACACCGCTGCGGTATGGGAATCTGCGCAATCAGTTTGGCCGAAGCTTCGATTTCTCGGTGCTCAAGTCCGTGCGTTTCAACGAAAGGGTGAAGGCGCAATTCCGAGTCGAAGCGTTCAATGTTTTGAATACGCCGATCTTTTCCGCCAATCCGAATCTGACTCCCACGTCGGTCAACTTTGGCAAGATTTTCCGCGACAACGGGCAAAGTAACGGAGCGCGCATTGTGCAATTAGGGTTCCGCTTGGAGTATTGAGCCTGCGCCCGAGGTCGATCGGAAAAACTAAGGTGTTCGATCAACTTCCTAATCGGCCAAGTCCCTGTTAAGATGTCTTCCAGGAGCGCGGCTGCCGCGTTCGTAACTGGCTCTCTTAAAATTGATCCGATAGTCAATGTCATGGAACCTAGCTCGTTTATGTGCTGGTGAGCAAGCTCCCGCGGGTAACACTGCGATTGGAGAAGCCTAATGGCACTCGGAGGGTTCCCCCCTGTAGCTCTTGGGGTCAATGACGGGG
The DNA here is from genome assembly GCA_043755595.1 of Acidobacteriota bacterium. Classification (GTDB taxonomy): domain Bacteria; phylum Acidobacteriota; class Terriglobia; order Bryobacterales; family Bryobacteraceae; genus VFZP01. The sequence continues at coordinate 7,497 of JAYUSQ010000058.1, forward strand.
AGTTGGAAACGGCGATGGCGGTGCGCTCCTAATTTTTTTGCATGAGCGTAGACCGCATGCTGGCGCATGGCGGCTCAGAACCGAGCTGGTCCACGCACTACTCTAATTTTTTGATTCGTCAGAAAAATCTGTGGGTTAGTTTTGGCTCAGGCAGCTTGCCAAGTGAATGATAGAGCGCGAGTTCGGTGATGTGGAATGTGCGAAAGCCGCAGGATTTTCTCATAGTGACTTTTGCCTTGTTGTTCAGCCCCTCGATTACGCCGCTGGAGAACTCTTTCCGGGCGCGAAAATAGTTGAGGATGAGTTCG